>JAAUTJ010000469.1 GCA_012031475.1 Leptolyngbyaceae cyanobacterium SM1_3_5
CGCTTGCCAGAAAATCACGAAGGGATGATTTACGGGGTCATGATTCGCTTAATGCTGAGGCGATTAGCGAAAAACCGTCGCACTTGGCAATCTCCAACCACTTAATCTCTATTTACAAACACTCTCTCAAGGAAGTTGGCCTCTTGCAAGAGAAGGGTCGATCGCTCGACGAGCGGTTCCGAGGCGCACAAATCAAGACGAATCTAGAGCGCGAAAAGAATGTCAATTCCCAGCTTGATGTGGACTACCAAATCCGCATCCGGCCAGTGATTCAAGAAAAGCTCGATGCGGAGTTTGAACTACTAAAGAATACCGCTTCAGAAGCGCGGCAAAAGCTCAGCTACAGCTAAGTCTCTCCTACCTAAGCTCCTAAATCCGCTTCCAGGGGCATACAGCCTCATTGTGGAGACTTTTCACGGCCATGAAACTCACGCTAAAAACACAACTGGCAATCTTAGGTGGGTCTGTCTCCACAGTGGGGGCGATCGCCTTTTGGTTCGGGTACTGGACGAACCCCACCAGCCGCCTCACCCCCTTGCTGTTCTCCTATGCGTTGGGAATTGGCTCGACAACAGCAGTAGCCGTTGCCCGCGATCGCAGCGGTGAACTGAAACTGGAGTTGTCCAAGCTCAAAGCGGAACTTGATCAGCTCCAAGCCAAGCTCGACGAAGAGTACCAGGATAAGCAGCAGACGACGCAGGCGGCGATCCAGGCGCAAAACAAAGTGGAGAAGCTACAACAGCGTGTTGGTAAGTTGCAGGCTGATTTAGATACCGCTGAGGGCAGAAATCAAGAGTGGATGATTGCTGCTAATCAAACCGCTGGCACTGTCCAAGCGCTCAAAGCCAAGCTCACCGAGGTCGAATCAAACCTCCAGCGCACTCACACTCACTACCAGCAGTCCGACCGTAAAGAAAACCATACTGCCGTCAAACAGCAGGTGGATGAAATTCGATCGCGCTTGGTGGCTGTGCAAAATCGCAAGTTCGAGGAGTGGAAGGAGGCTCAGCAGCAGAAGATTTACACCGAATTGGGCAAACAGCAAGCGCGGGTGGATGAGTTGGTGCAAGAAGTCAATCGGCTCACGGGTGAAGTTGAAACGTTGACGGCTGAAAATCAAAAACTGATTGAGGAAAACAAGCAGGCTGGACGCGATTTCTATGCGATCGAGCATGAGTCGTTGCCGAAGATTCAGCATTCCTACGAAACCGATCTCAAAGACTGGGAAAGCCAGGTGAATCGATCGATTGACGATCTGCGAGCGGCGAATGTGCAGCAGCAGCAACAAATCGTGCAACTCGAAGCGCCCCGCCTGTTTCGGGGCGGAACCTCGATCGACGATATCGGGAATCGCATCATCAAGCACTTTTCGGCTGCGGGTGTGATTCTCGATGCGATCGAGTCAGCCGTGATTCCCGGTGGTTGGCGGCTGAAATTCAAGGTCGATCGCAACTCAGATTTAACGCGGCTGACCGAATCGGAGTTTGCCAAGCACTGTGAGCATTTAGGGCTGTGGGGGTTGTCGCAACGCCCGCTCGAATTTGCCCTCGACACGCGCAATTTCATCGTCAGCGTGGATCTGTTGTCCATCCCCGATAGTGGCAAAGCGCGGCCTGCGACTGGAAGCAGTGCGATCGCCACCACTTCCAGCGCGATCGCTGCAAAATCAGATGCCCCCAGCCCTGATCCGAGTGCCGCCCGCTTCCAGGAATTCGGTTGCTTCAGCGCGGCAGAGTTTGAGGAAGTCGTCAGACTTAAATTTGTGCCGCGTGTGCGCGTGGTGGCAGGTTCTACAGGCGGAAAATCGCCCCTGCTGGAATTGATTGCCTGTGCGATCGCTCGTGTGGAGGGAGGTGAAATCTGGCTGATTAATCCGATTCCCGGCAGCCCGAAAGATTGGTTTCACATTCCCGGTGTGATTGCCCCTGGTTGTGATGGCATTGAAGCGGCGATCGCCTGGTTGGGCAAAGCGCATCAAGAATTCGAGCTTCGCCGCAATGACCTTCCCAGCGCAGCAGAGAAACCATTCATTACCATCATGGTCGATGAGATTAATGCGATCGCCCGTGACTATGCAGAACTGGGCACAGTGATGAAGGATTTCTATCAACTATCTGATCACACCAAAATGGGATTTTTAACCGCAGGACAGGGCGGCAATGTATCCGGTGTGAGTGGTGGATTAAAAACCACTGCCAAAACAGGAAGTGCTTCAAAGCTGATGGAAGAAGACTTTCAGAACGCCACGCAAGTTTTCACCGCTCAAGCAGCAAAAACCTGGATTAAAAAGAATTTGAAAGGAGCAGAAGCGACGCCGTATCTCGATCGATTAGCCGCATTGAATCAACTGTGTGATGAGTTAAATCAAGCGGAAAATAAATCCATCCATCCAAGCAATTCTCAGCATAAAGTGGTGTCGCCCGATGCCTATCGAATTGCCTTGGTTGTCTCGCCAAGAGAGGCTGAACCCTTTTTCATTCAGATTCCAGCCTATAGTAGCTATCGCGATCGAATGGCCGGAATTTGCTATCCCAAAGGAGCAATCGTCACGGCTCTAGAAGTGAATCAAATCGCTTTGGGAATGATTCATTCAGCGAGCAATCAACTCTCAGAATTCACCTGCAATCATTGCGCTCATCACAGCAAACGGCGCAAGGGGACTTACGCGGATGGCTCACCGAAATATGTGTGCAGTTCATGTGGACGGGTAGCCGTCCGTCTGGACGCGCCGATCGAGACGTAAGGGACGGACACCCTCAGAAAACGGGACAAATGGGACAGTCTCAGGGACTTTGCTGGACTTTTGCACCGCTCAAACCCGCCAAACTTCGTAATTTCCGGCTACTACGTCCAGCCGTGTCCACCCGCGAACGTCTCGCCGCCTCGATCGATGTCCACTCAAAAAATGAGGACTCAAATGAACTTTAACAGTGAAAAAGAATTGCAAGACTACTGCCTGCAAGTGCTGCGATCGAAAGGGATGCAACCCAAAGAAGAAGTTTGGTGTAATGGATTGCGAGCCGATATTGTGATCGATCGAGCGGTCATTGAACTCAAAAAAACGCTAACCCGCGACAACATCTTTCAAGCCGTTGGTCAGGGGGAGCGGTATCAAAAGCGATTGAGAAAAGAAGAACTGTGGATTGTGGGGCAACTGCCGAAAGATTCCGAGTCAGCTAGAAGCGCATTGCACACAGCGAGAGAGTTAGCGAAGGAGGGAATTCGCGTTTCCTTTGTCGATCGAGATGTGTACTGGCAGGAGCGCGAGCCGAATGATATCTACCCAGGTTTCCGGCCTCAACTACCACAGTTGCCGCGCCTTTCGTTCAGTTGGTTAGAGCAGTATCGAGTGGCGATCGCAGTTTGTTTTATCATCCTCGCTCTGCTAGTTTGGGATACCAAAGATCGACCCGCTAAAGAAGAGATACTGTCGTCAGGATCGCAACGTTGCTCACTAGCAGCAACGTTGCAAGGACGATGTGAAACTCCATCTCAGAGGGATGTAATTTAAGAATTCCCGAATCGGTGGGTAGCAGGATCGATTATTGTTCATTGGCAATCGCTGAAGCTGAGTGATAGGCCACAATGCTTGATTAGGGATTCGAGGGGATTGATGCTGACAGACTTGGAAGCGTTTGCGCGAGAGTGGGAGGCGGCAGAGCGATCGCGCCATGCCCGCTTGCTGGAGCAATTAAAGCATGAGTATCGAGAACTGTCGCGAGCTTCCGCCTCCGTTGAGCAAGCGATCGCGCCGCCTTACTCAGTGCGGTTGCCCCGACAGTAGGTGGAGGCCACAGGGTCGGTTCCGTCCCGCAAGTGCTGATCGATCGCCCCGCATCATCAAGGAGCATTAGCCATGACTGAGCGGGATGCAAATCGCCCAGTGCCAGGAGTACGCGAATTTGAAACGGAGCAGTACGATCGCGCTCTGCCGCTGTTGCTGCCGCTGGCCGAGCAAGGCTACGCCGAAGCGCAGTGCATGGTCGGCGTGATTTATCAGTTGGGGTTGGGTGGGGTGCTGGTTGATCCCGCGATCGCGCTTCATTGGTATGCTCAATCCGCCGCGTCAGGGTATGGCGTGGCCTCAAATAATTTGGCTGGGATGTATCTGGCTGGTGTGGGTGTACCTGCCGATCGACAACGGGCGCAGCGGCTTTACGAGCAAGCGCGATCGCAGGGATTTGAGCATGGCCTCGCAGCTTTAAAGTGAGGTCACTGTTTCTACGATTTCTGGCACTGACACCAAGCGGGCATCATAAACCCGTATGAACTGAAGCGACGATCGATCCGATCGCTAATCGCGCTTGACCTTTCCCGATTGTCGATCATAGTAATGAGTTGGGCGATCTTCTTCTTGATCGTCTTTCATTGGACACTTTTCATCGGTTGCAGGTAGAAAAAATAGCACAACTAGAACTGCAACAAAAACAGTAATAGGACATAGAAGCGGGTCAATAAACATAATCAGTTTCAACCCTGGGAAATTCCTTTATAAGCTCTATCTTGAGGAATGGTTATCGTGAATGTTGTCCCTTTTTCAGTATCACTTCGATCGAAACTTCGCCTTCATTGTAAATCTAAACATTTTTTGACAATCGGCTATCCTAA
The DNA here is from genome assembly GCA_012031475.1 of Leptolyngbyaceae cyanobacterium SM1_3_5. GTDB lineage: Bacteria > Cyanobacteriota > Cyanobacteriia > Elainellales > Elainellaceae > JAAUTJ01. The sequence goes on from JAAUTJ010000469.1 coordinate 4,609, forward strand.
T
>JAAUTJ010000470.1 GCA_012031475.1 Leptolyngbyaceae cyanobacterium SM1_3_5
CAAGGATTACGAGGTGTACTCGGAGGTGAGTGAAGCAATGATTTATGGGTCTTTGATTCGGCTGATGGTCAAACGCATGACTGCTTAAGATTTACTTCACAAATCAGCTCTGAGATTGCTTTTACTAAAATTTGCTTCACTAAGATTTGCCTCGCTAAAATTGGTCATCTCAGTGAAGAAGGCTTCGCTAAAATTCGCTTGAGAAAGATTTGCCTCACAAAAGCTAGCTCCACCTAGATCAGATCTACTAAAATTAGCTCTACTAAGATTAGCTCCGTCAAAGTCAGCTCCTCTTAAAATGGACTCCCAAAGACCTACACCACTTAAGTTAGCTCCACTAAAATCAGCTTCAGGAAGATATTTTTCTCCAAAATCTAAGAATTCAGCGGAATTTTCACTTCGCCAGTTATTCCAAGCTTCAAGCCCGTCGCGTCGAAGCAGTAATTCTTCAAATTTCTTTTCAGATTCCTTCCGATTTGAATTTCCATTCCAGATCAACTTTTCCCAATCATCTTTCATCACTCTTTCCTATCTGCATCTTTAGCGACTTAAACTATTTTTGACAGGATTGCTAAACATACAGTCTCTACTCTAATCAATAATGATCGTCTGTGAAGTGCGATCGCTTCCACTAATTATCGCAATGGATACATTGACAATGCCAATGACACGCGATCGCATTCGATTGTTTGCCCAACGCTTGCAAAGTTGACGCAAAACAATGGTGATGGATCGATCGCTTCAAGGATTGTTGGGCGTTGCATTCATCTTGCAGGCAGAATTACAGGCAGCGATCGCCCTACGATTTCTTCTCTGAATTGCGCTCTTGCTTAATTTCGTTCAGGCGTTCTTGCAGCAGGCGGCGGAGTTTTTGAGACAGCGACAGTTCTTCCCACAGCGGATTATCCGAGTAGGCCGCGTCAATGTCGTCTCTCAGTCCTTCAATGTCTACAGTGACTCGATCGGCCACAACTTCGCTTTGCCTCGCTGTCTATCTTTACCCAAAGCTTAACCCCAAGCGCTGTACATCAGGTTTGACGTGCAGACTGCACAATCTGATTTAAGCGAATTCTTCACTTTTTATTCGGCTTCGGGATTTCCCCAAGATTGTGTTTCTCAATTAAGGCTTGATTTTCCGGCTTCTCTAGCCATTCCTGCAAAGCTTCAGTCAGCACATCGCTGAGGCTCCAGTCTCGATCGCCATTCTTCAAAGCCGTCACCGCTCGAATCAATTTATTGAGTTCAGCGGGAACGTAACCCCGAAATTCCTTCTTATCAGCCATTCGCTCTCTTGCGTTTTGGCTCAATTTTGTCATGTCTGCCCTGACAATCGACTTTTACTGGCATCTGCGTATATGCGTTTACGCGCAAGAGTGTTATTCTTCAAAAAAGCAATTTTGTAATCCACAACCTCATGACACACACCTATTCACCCGACAGCTATCGGCCTTACATCATCGTGGCTGCGTTTCCGGGACAGTTGCCGAGAGCGATCGCCCGTCTCTACAACCAAAGCGATGCCGACGATCACGTCCGCTTCTTGCAGCGACAGGTCGCGCAGGGGTCGTTCTACGTTGTGTTTGACCCGCCGCAGGTATTGGCGCAGCAAAATCTGGATAACCGGGTATAACTTGAAAGAAGAGATTCATTCAAATTCACAATGAAAACTGCAATTTCGCTTCCAGATTCAGTTTTTGAAGAAGCAGAAGCCCTAGCACAGCAGCTAGGCTTGTCGCGCAGCGAGCTTTACACAAAAGCATTACAAGCGTATCTGAAAAAATACGATCGCAATCAAATTCTCCACAGGCTGAACCAAGTTTACGCTCAAGAATCTTCTCAACTCGATCCGGCAATGGCAACAATGCAGTTTATGTCTCTGCCTCATGCGGATTGGTAATGTATCGAGGAGAAATCTGGTGGGCAAATTTGCCTGCTCCAGTCGGCTCAGAGCCTGGATATCGTCGCCCTGTTTTGGTGATTCAAGACGACATCTTTACTCAAAGTCGGATCAACACAGTAATTGTCGTCATCATTACCTCGAATACTCAACTAGCAGCAGCCCCAGGCAATGTTTTATTGCCATCTGAAGCATCAGGTCTAGTCAGAGATTCCGTTGTGAATGTATCGCAGATTTTCACAGTTGATAAAACGTTTCTAGCTGAACGGATTGGTTCACTACCAGACTATTTGCAGGAAGAAGTAGATGAAGGTTTGCGAACAGTTTTATATCTCTAGTGTCCGCTCCAACTCAAGGTAAATGATCAGGATCAAAGCCTTGCGATCGCAAAAACGCCTCTAATTTTTCTCGTCGCTGTCGTTCGGCTTCGGCTCGTTGCCGTTCAGCTTCGGCTTCACTGAGGAAGCGATCGCCCCTTTCGTCAAACCACGCCAACTGCTCCTGCGGCAAATTGCCAAACACGGTCTGACAGCGCCCAATCCCTAATTCCACTTCGCTCATCCAGTACGGCTCACCTTGCTGCAATTGATAGCTGCCCTCGATCAGCTTATACACCTCAAACGGCTCATGTCGATCGCGCTGCCAAAACTCCGGGTTATACACCACGTAGTACAGCACTCCCAAGCGGGCATAGATTCCCATCTTCTGCTCATACTCGCCTCCGGGCTTGTGCGACACCATTTCCAGCACCAGCATCGGCACAACGCCGTTTTCTTCCCACACGGCATAGCTGCGGCGCGACTTTCCCGCTTTCTTGCGATCGACGCCAAGACTCAAAAACGCATCCGGCACAACGGGAATGCGCGGATTTTCGCCCGTCGTGTGATAGACCGCCATGTCTACGGCAAAAAACCAATCTTGTCGCTGCGCCCAAATCGAGTTAAGCAAGAACAGCAGCACATTCGGCAGCAGATTTTGATCCTCGTTATCCACCGGAGTATCGTCGGAACAGGGCAGTTCATCCGTCGAGGGCAGATGTTGCAGATCGATCGGCAGCATGGCGAAACCTCGCGTCCTCAGATGACCGTATTTTAGGCGATCGTCAGCGATCGCCTGAGAAACGCGATCGATCGCAATATTTTCTGACCAGTAAGCGGTTTTCAAGAAATTGTGAATGACGGCAAGATCAAGTTTGGATCGATCGATGCTAGTGGAAATTGTCATTGGATTGACGCACTCTGGCATTGATTAAGCGCATGAAGCGCCAGGTGAAATGATGGAAGCAATTGCCAGCCCGATCGCCAGCCCAATCCATAGGCCGACTCCGCCCCAGCCCGATCGCAGACCGAGCGTATAGCCGCAAGACAAGCCAATGCCCCAGTAGGCAAACAGCCCGATTAGCATCGGGGTTCGTGTATCTTGCAGTCCGCGCAGTGCGCCTGCGGCAATCACCTGAATCCCATCGACAAGCTGAAACATCGCCGCAACCCGCAGCAGATCGATCGCCATTGCCACAACAGCGGCATTGGCCGGATTATTCACATCCAGGTAAAGTGCGACGATCGATCGCGGAAAAACGAGAAAGGCAACTCCCATGACCGCCATGAAGGTTGCACCGATCGCCAAATTGATGAAGGCGGCCAGTCGTGCCTGCGACAAATTTGCTTGACCGAGCAGTTGCCCGACGCGCACGGTTGTCGCATAGGAAATGCCCGCCGGAACCATGAACGTGATCGCTGCTGTTTGCAGCGCGATCTGGTGGGCAGCCAGCGGCACGGTTCCCCAAAAAGCCCATCAAAAAGGCGGTGATCGTGAACAAGCCTGTTTCAACGCCGTACAAAACGCCGATCGGTAAACCAATCCGCAAGAGTTCTTGCAGAGTTTTCGATCGAACTTCAGGCGCGGCGGAAAAATCCGGTACTGCCGCAAATCCGGCTGCAACCGAATGTAAGTCAGCAGCGCGATCAAAGCGCCCCAAAATGACAGCGTACTGGCAAGACCAATTCCCGTTAAGCCCAGCGGCGGCAGGCCAATTTTGCCAAACATCAAGCTGTAGTTGGCGATGACGTTAAAAGATTAGCCCGCAGACGGTAATCACCAGAACGGGACGAGGACGCGACAAAAGCCGAAACCACGTTACGCAGCACGGCAAAGGCCAGGGCGGGAAATAGGCCGGGTGCGATCGCTTGCAAATAGCTGACCACCAGGGCGATCGTGCTTTTCTGCTGGCCGAGATGCGTCAAGATTGCGTCTGCGTTCCACAGCAGCAGTGTGGCGGGTAGGGCAATCAGCAGGGCGAGCCAAAAGCCTTGCTGAGCGACTTGTTCGATGCGATCGCGGTTGCCTTGTCCATAGGCTTCTGAAACGAGTGGACTGGTAGCCGACACGATGCCAGAGCAAATCAGCAGCAGTGTTCCAAAGCTGATGCCGCCCAATCCACCAGCGGCGATCGCTTCGCTGCCGAGTAAGCCCATCATCACGGTATCGACAAATGAGGTGGCTTGTTGAGCGAGTTGGGCGGCGGCGAGAGGAAGGGCAAGGGCGAGACAGGCGCGGATTTCCGATCGCAGTTGGTTTTTTTGAAGAAAGGCGATTGTTTTGTTCATGCTGAGTTTGGCAGATGCCCAAGTTGCCAGTGTACCCAGACTCAATGAGGACTTGCTTCTTCCGATCGGCTTTAACTGGTGATCGATTGGTCTGTCGGGGCGAA
>JAAUTJ010000471.1 GCA_012031475.1 Leptolyngbyaceae cyanobacterium SM1_3_5
TTCAATACGGTTTCAATGCGGTTTCAAAGTGCTTTCACAGCGTTGGCGATGAACTGGAAGTTCAATGCAAAATTCGGTGCCTTTTCCCCATTGGGAATTGCAGGTGATTGTGCCGCCGTGTCGTTCAATGATTTGATAGCTAATGGCAAGGCCAAGTCCGGTTCCTTTGCCGACGGGTTTAGTTGTGAAAAACGGATCGAAGAGATGCGATCGAATTTCCTCAGTGATGCCCAGTCCGTTGTCGGCAATGCGAATTTGAATGGTGGATTCTGAAGCGATCGAAGTTTGAATAGTAATTTGGTTCGGTCGCGTTTCAAGCTGTTGGCCTGCGGTAATCAGTTCGCAGGCGACTCGCTCTTCGAGGGCATCAATTGCATTGCTAATTAAATTCATGAACACTTGATTAAGCTGTCCGGCAAAGCAGTCAACCAAGGGTAGATCGCCGTATGTTTTGATAATTTCGATTCCGGCATCTGCACCATTGGGCTTGAGGCGATGCTGAAGAATCATCAGCGTGTTGTCAATGCCTTCGTGGATGTTTGCCAGCTTTTTCTGGGCTTGGTCGGCTCGCGAAAAGTTTTGCAGCGATAAAACAATTTGGCGAATCCGCTCTGATCCGACCTTCATTGAGCCAAGAATTTTGGGAAAGTCTTCTTTAATAAAATCCAGATCGACCGTATCGAGAACGGCCTGAGTGCGATCGCTGGGCTGCGGACATTCGGCTTGGTAGGCGGCGATCACGGCAAACAAATCGTGGGCGTAGCTGGTGGCGTGGCTGAGGTTGCCGTAGATGAAGCTGACCGGATTGTTGATTTCGTGGGCAACTCCGGCCACAAGCTGACCCAGACTCGACATTTTCTCGGTTTGCACAAGCTGGCCTTGGGCTTGCTGGAGATCTTGAAGTGCCTGCGCGAGTTCGTCGGCAGTCTGCTCTAGCTGACGAGCTTGCGCTCTGGCAGTGGCGGCAGCGACGCAGCTTTGCTCATACAGTTCGGCTTGCTGAATGGCGATCGCGGCTTGGTCGGCTAGCTGCTGAAGCAGGTCGATTTCAAATTCTTCCCAGTGGCGCGGGGCGCGGCATTCGTGGGCGATCAGCAGCCCCCAAACCTGACCGAGCATCCGAATCGGCACGACCAGATTTGCCTTCACCTGCATCGATCGCAGTAGTCCTTTGTGACATTCGGCAACATCTGAGGCTTCCACGTCATCCACTGCTCGGACGCGCCCTTCCAGATATTGCTGGCCGCTTTCTTCCGGGAAGCAGTTGTCCTGGTAGGTGTTGCCCAAAACGCGCCGCCAGGGTTCCAGGACGGATTCAACAATCACTTCGCCCACCCAGTCTTGATCGAAGCGATACATGACGACGCGATCGGTATCAAACAGCGATCGCACCTCGTCCACGATCGTTTGCAGGACAGTTTGCGGGTTGAGCGAACTGCGAATTTCGTCGGTGATTTGCTTGAGGACTCTGGCGAGAACCAAAGACCGCCGCAGTTCTGCGGTTTGCTCTTGCACCTGCTGCTCCAAACTGGCATTTAAGGCTTGTATCTGCTTGTAGAATTGCTGCTGCTTCATCGAAAAATCAAACTCGTCCATCGCTTTGATCGGCATTCAGGTGGTTCCAAGGCTGTTGCATCAGTTGTCGCTGGCGCAGGGCGGCGCGAGTGTTGCGATCGCGGAGTTTTCCCAAATCAAGCTGCTGCTGCTCGTCGAATAAATCCTCTCGCCGCATGAATTCAACAATGATGTTTGATAAGAGCGCTTCTACCTGAATGATTTCATCGCTGAGCCAATGATGAATTTCGGCTTCTTCAGGCGCTAATTCAATGCAGTTGATGGTGTAGTGGCGGAACTCGCGGATTTTTCTCAGTAAATCTACAAGCTGCGCGGGACATTCGCAGGCAATGACGTTGGCAGTTTCGCAAATGATTTGAAGCTGCGCGTCTGAAAAAGCAGGGTTGAGTGACATTACGGGCGTCGATCGAATCTGGCAAGGCAGTTCAGCAAACTCGGCAAGACTCAGCGATAAGCAAAAATCGCTGATGTAGATACATCCGTTAGGCCAGAGCAGACGCGGCGGACGAGCCACGATCGCTAGACTTTAACCTTCTCTTACCGTAACGAGGAGCATGAATTTAGATGCTCTCTCTTAGGGCGGAAATAGAGCGAAGACTGTATGGAAGCTTGTGTATAAGATACTACCCCAATTTTGGACACATTTCAATTTCGCATCGGCAGTAGGGTTTAGCAAATCTCTTGAGGTAAATTCCATCCGCTTTCGATTAACTCTCGATTTAGCGATGCAGCGATCGCAGTGATCGATCGCAGTGATCGATCGCAATAATACTGTGCTGAAATAGGCTGAAAATAATTGCCCGGTACGGATGATGGTTTTCTGTGAATATGCTTGGACAAAGCTAAAAGAAAATGAGACTAAGAAGCGCAAAAAATGAAGCGCAAAAATTAATCTTCATAGCATCATGCAGATTGTCTACTCTAGGGAACCTCGATAAATTCATTCAGAGACATCTCAAGCTGAGACAAGTGCGAGATCATCGTGATAGAACAGTCAGGGTGAATTGCAATGACTCAACCCGGATTTTGGGATTGGAGAAGACCGCCAAAGCAAGCTCAATGAGAAGAAGGACCTACTGGTTCGACTCAATCAAATCGTCGATTGGGAAACGTTTCGCCCCTTGCTAGAGCAGATTTATGACAAACCGCGCAAAACTCAAGCAGGACGCAAGCCGTTTGATGTGATTGTGATGTTTAAGCTCTTGGTGTTGCAACAGTTGTAAAGCATCAGTGACGAGGAATTAGAGTACCCAGTGAATGACCGCTTATCGTTTATGCAGTTTCTGGGTTTTGGATGAGCCGATGAACTACCCGATGCGACAACGGTCTAATCATGAGCGCAAACAATTGACGCAGCAGAACTTGATTGAGGCATTGTTTGAGCAATTCGACGAGGACTTGAATCAACAACTCTGCCGCAAGCGGACGGAGTATGAAACAGCCCTTCTTTTTAGCAGAACTGACGCCACAAACGGCGGGGAATCAGACCCTCAAGAGATTGAAAACTTTTTTGCCAAACTCAAGCAGTATCGCGCCATTGCCACCCGCGATGACAAACGAGCGGTCAACTTTTTGGGTGCGATCGATAACTGGCGGCTTCAGTTGTCTGACTCAATTGATGACACACCACTAGATGTATTTTTTGCGACAAAACAATATTTGCCAGTCGTGTACCTTACCAAATTGATGTGAAACCATTCAGCGCAGGCTGTTGAGAGCAATACGCAGCTTGCCGCCCTTCCAGTTCGCCTGTTTACTACTGCCCTTGGAGCAATCTGTGAGTCAAAAAGTTCTTTCCGTCTCGCGTCGTCAGGTCATTCGGGGACTGCTCGCCACTACCGCATTTGGCCTCACGACGCAATTTGGTACCGGATGTACCTCGGAGCGATCGACTGCCGAAGCAGGCGGCGCGGAAGGCGGTACAGATGAGCCGATGACGATCGGTTTCATCTACGTCGGTCCCAAAGATGATTATGGCTACAACCAAGCTCATGCCGAAGGTGCAGCGGGCATGGTGCAGAAGTTTAGCTGGGTGAAGCTGGTCGAAGAAGCAAACGTGCCGGAAACCACTGCCGTTGCCGAAACGATGCGGAACATGATCGACATCGACGGCGCAAAAGCCTTATTCCCCACGTCCTTTGGCTATTTTGATCCCCACATTCTCAGGATGGCCGAAGAATATCCAGACGTGCAGTTTTTCCACTGCGGCGGGCTGTATGTGGAAGGGACGCATCCCAAAAATGTCGGCAGCTACTTTGGCTACATCGACGAAGCTCAGTATGTCGCGGGCATCGTGGCGGGCATGACCTCCAAGACCGGAAAGCTAGGCTTCGTGGCCGCCAAACCGATTCCGCAAGTGCTGCGAAACGTCAACAGCTTCACTTTGGGCGCTCGCAGCGTCAAGCCCGAAGCAACCACGCAGGTCGTCTTTACGGGCAACTGGGCAGAGCCGATCAAAGAAGCGGAAGCCGTGAACAGCATGGCCGATCAGGGCATTGATGTCGTCACCTGTCATGTGGACAGCCCGAAAGTGGTGATGGAAACTGCCGAACGACGCGGCATTTTCTGCACAGGCTATCACGCCAACCAAGCCGCCCTCGCGCCCAAAGGCTACCTGACCGGAGCCGAATGGGACTGGACAAATATTTATTCACGACTGGCCGAAGATTTTCGATCGGGCAAAACCCTAGCCGACGGCGGCATTCCCCATCTGCTGCGCGGCGGGCTGAAAGACGGCTTCTGCAAAGTCTCTGAATACGGTCCTGCCGTCAGTGCCGAAGCTAAAACCGCCGCCGACGCCGCCAAAGCCGGATTCATGGACGGCAGCTTGGTGATCTACAAAGGCGGCCTGCAAGACAACAACGGCAGCGTTGTCGTTCCGGCAGGTGAAGGCTTCAAGCAGCAAGATCCGAAGCTGGAGACGATGAACTATTTGGTGGATGGCGTGATTGGGTCAGTGGGTTAGAGGGGTTAGGGGTCAGGGATCGGGTGTTAGCAAACAGCCTAATCCCTAATTCCCAACTCCCAAC
>JAAUTJ010000472.1 GCA_012031475.1 Leptolyngbyaceae cyanobacterium SM1_3_5
AAAATTACCGTGCAGGTGAAAGGCGAAATTCTGGAGTTAAAAAACACGATCAACACGATGGTCGATCAGCTTGGCGCTTTTGCCTCAGAAGTGACCAGAGTGGCGCGGGAAGTCGGCAGCGAAGGCAAACTCGGCGTTCAGGCGGATGTGCGGGGCGTAGCAGGAACTTGGAAAGACCTGACTGATAGCGTCAATTTCATGGCGGGCAGCTTAACCGCACAAGTCCGTAATATTGCGACCGTGACCACCGCTGTTGCCAATGGCGACTTGTCTAAGAAGATCACCGTAGACGTAAAGGGCGAAATTCTGGAGTTGAAGAACACGATCAACACAATGGTTGATCAGTTGAATTCGTTCGCTTCTGAAGTCACACGAGTGGCGCGTGAAGTCGGAACTGAAGGCAAATTGGGCGTTCAAGCAGAAGTGCGCGGCGTCGGTGGAACCTGGAAAGACTTGACCGATAACGTCAACACATGGCGAGCAGCTTAACCGCACAAGTCCGCAACATTGCGGAAGTGACGACAGCGGTGGCAAACGGCGATCTATCCAAGAAGATCACCGTTGATGTAAAAGGCGAAATCCTCGAACTCAAGAACACGATCAACACAATGGTCGATCAGCTTAGCGCCTTTGCCTCAGAAGTAACCAGGGTGGCGCGGGAAGTTGGCACAGATGGCAAATTGGGCGCACAGGCGTTTGTACGCGGCGTCGGTGGAACCTGGAAAGACCTCACCGATAACGTCAACTTCATGGCAAGCAACCTGACCGGACAAGTACGCAATATTGCGGAAGTAACGAAAGCCGTTGCCAATGGCGACTTGTCCAAGAAAATCACGGTTGACGTGAAGGGCGAAATTCTCGAACTCAAAGACACGATCAACACAATGGTCGATCAGTTAAATTCGTTCGCCTCCGAAGTGACGCGGGTGGCGCGGGAAGTTGGCAGTGAGGGCAAGCTGGGCGGACAGGCGGAAGTGCGCGGCGTGGCCGGAACCTGGAAAGATTTAACGGATTCTGTGAACCTGATGGCGGGCAACCTCACCGCTCAGGTGCGCGGCATTGCCAAGGTCGTGACAGCAGTGGCGAACGGCGATCTCAAGCGCAGGCTGATGTTGGAGGCGAAGGGCGAAATCGAAACGCTGGCCGACACCATCAACGAAATGACCGACACGCTGGCGACCTTTGCCGAGCAGGTGACGACAGTGGCGCGAGAAGTCGGCGTTGAGGGCAAGCTGGGCGGACAGGCGAAAGTGCCTGGAGCAGCGGGAACCTGGCGCGATCTCACCGATAACGTGAACGAACTCGCCGCGAACCTGACGACGCAGGTACGGGCGATCGCGGAAGTCGCAACGGCTGTGACCAAAGGCGATTTGACGCGATCGATCGCCGTTGAAGCGCTGGGCGAAGTTGCCACCCTCAAAGACAACATCAACCAGATGATCGCCAATCTGCGGGAAACCACGCAGAAAAACAGCGAACAAGACTGGCTGAAAACGAATCTGGCAAATTCACGCGCCTCTTGCAGGGTCAGCGCGACCTCGAAACCGTCTCCAAACTTATCCTGTCCGAACTCGCGCCCCTCGTCGCCGCTCAGCAAGGCGTGTTCTATCTGATGGAAACCAGCGACCATCATCCGGCCTACCTGAAACTGCTGAGCAGCTACGCCTACCGCGAACGCAAACATCTGTCGAATCGCTTCCATTTGGGTGAAGGCGTGGTCGGACAGTGCGCCCTAGAAAAAGAGCGGATTTTGATTACCAGCATTCCCGATGACTACATCAAAATTGGGTCGGGTTTGGGTGAAGCAACACCCGCCAATGTGGTTGTTCTACCCGTTGTATTTGAAGAGCAAGTGACAGCAGTGATTGAACTCGCTTCATTTCGTCACTTCAACGAAGTTCATCTGACATTCCTCGATCAGCTAACCGAAAGTATTGGCATTGTTCTGAATACGATCGCGGCCAGTATGCGAACCGAAGAACTGCTCAAACAGTCGCAATCGCTAGCGGAAGAACTGCAAACTCAGCAAAAGAACTGACCGAAACCAACACTCGCCTGGAGCAGCAAGCGCAATCGCTACAGGTGTCCGAAGAACTACTTCGAGAGCAGCAAGAACAACTCCAGCAAACCAACGCCGAACTCGAAGAAAAAGCCGAACTACTCTCTGCTCAAAATCGCGAAGTGGAGCGGAAAAACTCGGAAATCGAACAGGCACGGCGATCGCTTGAAGAAAAAGCCGAACAGCTAGCCTTGACTTCTAAATATAAGTCTGAATTTCTGGCGAATATGTCGCACGAACTGCGAACGCCACTCAATAGCCTGCTAATCTTGGCGCGGCTACTGTCAGAGAATGGCAGCAACAATCTAACCGAAAAACAAGTGGAATATGCCCGGACAATCTACGCATCTGGCAACGATCTACTCTCACTGATCAACGACATTCTTGACCTGGCAAAAGTCGAATCTGGCACAATGTCTGTTGAAGTTGATCAAATTCTGTTTGGCGACTTGAGAGACACGATCGATCGCAACTTCCGTCAGATTGCTCAAGACAAAAAACTCAGCTTTTCGATTAACCTCGATCCGCAACTGCCGCGATCGATCGGCAGCGATCCCAAACGCCTCCAGCAAGTCTTGAAAAACCTGCTCGCCAATGCGTTCAAGTTCACCGAACGCGGACAGGTGAAGCTTGATATTCAAACGGCAACTCGCGGTTGGAGTGCGGATCATCCCACGCTCAATCGTGTCGATCGCGTCATTGCTTTTGCCGTCACCGATACTGGAATCGGCATTCCACCCGAAAAACAACAAATTATTTTTGAAGCCTTCCAGCAAGCCGACGGAACGACGAGCCGCAAATATGGCGGAACCGGATTAGGACTGTCGATCAGCCGTGAAATCACGCGACTGTTGGGCGGCGAACTCCATCTCGTTAGCACATTTGGCACAGGCAGCACGTTCACACTTTACCTGCCCCAAACCTATCTTTCCTTAGAAAAACCGCAATTCACGAACACCAATTTCGAGAATGTGACTGTCAGCAAGCGATCGACGGAGAGCGCGGCGAGTTCTGCAACTCCTGCAAGGCTGCTATCTACTGAATCGCAACTGAATGACGATCGCGAAATGATTCAACCAGGCGATCAGGTGTTGCTGATTATTGAAGACGATGTGAATTTTGCTCAAATTTTGCTTGATTTGGCGCGAGAACAGCAGTTCAAAGGCATCGTTGCCACTCGTGGCGATCTCGGTGTCGCGATGGCACGAGAATTCAAGCCAACTGCCATCATGCTCGATATTCGTCTGCCCGGAATGGATGGCTGGATGGTACTCGATCGCCTCAAGCACGACCCGACGACACGCCACATTCCAGTTCACACCATGTCCGTTGAAGAAGGCCAGCAACGCAGCTTAGAACAAGGTGCGATCGCCTATTTGCAAAAGCCAATTAATATGGAAACGCTATCAGCAGCCCTCAGCGATATTAAGCAGTTTGTGGAACGCCCCGTCAAGCGACTGCTAATTGTTGAAGATGATGAAATTCAGCGCAACAGCATCGCGGATCTGATTGGCAATGGCGATGTCACCAGCACAGCCGTCGGTACAGGAGCCGCTGCGATCGAAGCTTTAAAAGTGAATCAATACGATTGCATTGTGTTGGATTTGGGACTGCCCGATATGACCGGATTTGAACTGATTGAACAAATCAAACAAGAACCCAGCCTGCGCTATTTACCCATCATTGTTTACACCGGAAAAGATTTAACGCCGCAGGAAGAAACAGAACTGCGGCGCGTTTCTGAAACGATCATTGTCAAGGATGTGCGATCGCCCGAACGCCTACTCGATGAAACAGCTTTGTTCCTGCATCGCGTTCAAGCAAATCTGCCGGATTCGCAAAGACAAATGCTAGAACAGATTTATCAAAATGATCCGGTTCTAGCAGGCAAAAAAGTTCTAATTATTGATGATGATGTCCGCAATATTTTTGCGCTCACCAGCCTACTGGAACATTACGAAATTAATGTCGTGTATGCTGAAAATGGACAGGATGGTATTACGATGCTGCAAACCCATCCTGATATCGATGTGGCGCTCGTGGATATCATGATGCCGGAAATGGATGGTTATGAAACAATGCAAGCAATTCGGCGGATGGAGTCGTTTGCGACCTTGCCGATGATCGCACTGACGGCGAAAGCAATGAAAGCGATCGCGAAAAAATGCCTCGAAGCGGGAGCATCGGACTACATCACCAAGCCTGTAGATATTGAACAGCTACTTTCACTGCTGCGGGTTTGGCTCTATCCCAGTTCCCAAGTGATGCAGTAGCTGGGGCGATCGCGCTCTGTGCAAATCTCAACCCTGTCTTGTTACGTCCGTGACCAGTTTGACTTCTGATCTGAAGGAGAAGAGATTCAATTCATTCATTAGACTTCTTGCACGAATCTTGGATCGCCCCCTGAATCCCCCATGAATGGGGACTTTGAACGTCAATCGGGCAATTTCAAGCAGCATTTGATTCATGCAAGCGGTCTATTGAACACGGTCAGACCAGTAAGTGAGCTATGAAAATTCCCTCTTGCTCATTGAGTGAGAGGGA
>JAAUTJ010000473.1 GCA_012031475.1 Leptolyngbyaceae cyanobacterium SM1_3_5
GGGCATCAAGGTTTTGAAAATGTGCCGAGGTAAATCACGACGGCCAGCTTTGCTGATCCCGCCGGGATCGCTGGTGTCGATCGCTTTAATCGGCGGCGGCACGGCTTCAAAGCTGAGTTCCTTCATAGGCGTTGTCTTCCAGGACGACGCAATCATATTTTTCGGCCAGTGCCAAAAGCTGCTGGCGGTGCGGCTGTGAAGTCGTGATCCCGGTCGGATTGTGCAGAGTGCTAATCGTGTAAATCAATTTGGGGCGATGGCTGCGTAAATACTGCTCCAGCATCATCAGGTTCATGCCGTCCGGCGTCATCGGAATGCCGATCGCTCGTGCGCCGATGCCTTGCAGAACTGCCAGTGTGCCGTGATAGCTCGGAGATTCGACGATCGCCCAGTCTCCCGGTTTCAAATAATGCTGCATCGCCAGCGACAGCCCTTGCATTGAGCCATTGGTGACGATCAGATCTTCCGGTGAAACTTCCAGCCCTTTGTGCAGCAGCAGTTGCGCGATTTGCTTTCGCAGGCCAATTTGTCCTTGCGGAAAGTCATAGCGAAACAGTTCATCGCCCACGCCTTTGACCGCCCGCCGCGCAATCCGCTGGAGGTCTTCGACTGCGCCAATCATCGGAAAACCAGAGGCGAAATTAATCACATCCTCCTGCAAATTGGCGTGACCCACAGCGGTACAAATCTCGAAATACGACATTTCCCTGGTTTCGGGAATAATCACTTCCTGACGCGGCGCAAATGTGGCCGGAACGGGCGTTTCGATCGACTGCTCATACACAAAATATCCGGCTCCCGGACGCGCATAAATCAAGCCGTCCGCCTCTAACATGCTGTAGGCTTCGATCACGGTCAGCTTGTTAACCTGCGTGGCTTCGGCCAGGGCACGAATCGACGGTAATCGATCGCCCGCCTGCAATGTTCCAGCTTCAATCAGGTGACGAATGCGGCTGCGAATTTGCAGATAAACAGGTTCAGATGAACGGCGATCGAGAATAATTTTCACGGCACAATCCCCTGTGCAACGTCAAGACGCATCGCCTCAAACTGTCTGCAATGCATCGATATTGGGCACTATACGCGATCTGACAATCTTTCACCTGGTACAGTTTTCTTCAGTTCGACCAGTACAGTTTCTCAATACAAAAACTGTACCAGTTAAACTCAACCATTTTGTACCTTTGCAGCCGCAAATCGATCGCGCATAGTGAAGCGATGCAACTGCTTGAAATACAACCCTTTGAAGAGGATTCTTCAACATGAAAGCTTCACCATTCACCGCTTCAACGTCAAGAGAATACCGCAGGCTGGAAGGAATTTCGCGCTTTTCGATCGCCCAAATTCTGCTACAAAATCTTTGGCGATCGCTCCTTCTCAATCTGACTCGTGGCGCAGAAATTCAGATTTGGAAAGTCAAAACGCGATCGGGTTTTGCGTGGCGCGTTTACGATCCGCACACGAATTCGGTGATGGGATTTAGCTCGGAAGCAGAAGTGCGATCGTGGCTGGAAGGTCGCTATTCTCACTAATTCTATCTGCTGCAAGCGATGGCAATCTTACTGGATTGGTGAAGAAGCTTTTCAAGCGATCGACTGGGGAAGCATCTCTGGATGTTCCCCAATCCCAACCCAGCTAATTTGTCGGATCACGGATTCATCAAAACCTGGCTTTTATGAACCCATGATCTGTAGCAGTTTAGCAGCATCCACCGCCGTTGTAGTGCCAGGTTGAATCCGTAATGAAGACTTCGTGTGGAAAGCGTTGAGCAAGATGAACAGCGGTTTTATCACAGACAGCCAGAGGAAGTCCGCGTTGCAAATAATGCCCCGCGCCATCATCTAAGGCAGATTCCGCGCCACTGTAAATTGCCGTTTTACCTGTAAATACACAGGCTCCATCAGCGGGGATGGGAACTTTGAACGAAACAGAGTCTAAGCTCTCTAATAACAGCGGAGCATCAAGCTGATAGGTTTGAGCATTTAACAGACGATAGGGACGACGGGCGCGAATTTCGACCTGACCAAACCCGATCGCCACCAGATGATGAATATACTCCTCATAAGTGAGTGCCCCCGACAGGCAAAGGGCACGCAAGCGTTCATCTTGCTGGAGATGAAATGGAATGGGACGAGTGGCGATCGGATCGCTCATGATCAATCGTCCACCCGGCTTCAGGACACGATGAACTTCAGCCAGTGCCCGCTGCAAATCTTCCGGTTCAAAGATGTTGAATAGGCAATTTTGGGCAACGACATCCACCGAAGCATCCGCGATCGGTAGTGAAAACGCATCCCCTGGCAAAATTCTCACCATATCGAGCGAAAACCAGTCATTTTCCTGGGCAGCAACTTGTAAGTTTTGGGCTGCGGCTGATCGCATTTCAGCCACCGGATCAACGGCGATCACACTGCCTGGACGACGGCAAAAGTAAGCTAATTGCAATGCTTCCAGTCCGCCGCCCACGCCGATATAGAGAACGGTGGGTTCCCCCATCAACTCGGTAGGATGCACCGTTGAACCACAACCGTAGTTCATCTGCTGCATCATTTCTGGAACTTTCAGCCCCGGCAGTTGCAGCGGCGGTGTGCTGACACAGCACAAGCCAACTTGGGGAGTTGTGGCGGCTTCAGCATAAAACTGAGCAGTGGTTTCTAAATAGGTCATCATTCACCTTTCAACTGAGGCATTGGGTTCGTACATATAGCAATCTATCTCACAAATTAGACAGGACGGCGATCGATTGCAATTTTGCTCATCCACTTATGATGAGGGAGCAATTTGCTTGTAGCTTGGAATGGATTGGACGTTTTTAATTGGAATTTTTGCCGCAGGTTTGCTGGCCGGATTTGTGGATGCGATCGCAGGCGGCGGCGGCTTAATTCTCCTTCCTGCTGTACTACTGAGTGGTCTACCTGTCGGCGCGGCAGTCGCCACAAATAAGCTGTGCGGCACATTCGGAGCGCTGACCAGTTCGCTGCGATTTGCTCAGGCGAAACAGGTGAATTTAACGGCCTGTTTGTGGATGGGAATTCCGGCTGCGATCGGGGCTTTGTTGGGCAGCCAATCGATCGGTTTTTGCCGAAACAGTGGGCAGAACCGATCGTGATTCTGCTGATGATTGGTATCACGGTTTTTGTCTTGGTAAAACCTGAATTTGGTCAGGCAAATTGCGAAGGCGTAACGCTCGATCGAACTCAGCAATTCAAGCTCACGTTTTGGGGATTGGCGATTGGTTTTCACGATGGATTTTTTGGACCAGGAACCGGAACCTTTTTAGTGTTTGCCTTGGTTTCGATCGGTTCGCTCAATTTTTTACAGGAACCGGAACCGCAAAAGTGATTAATTTCATCACCAACATCACCGCCCTGATCGCATTTTTGCTGATGGGAACGGTGAACTTTTCGATTGGGCTGTCGGGTGCAGCAGGCTCGATCATCGGTTCCTATTTGGGCGCTTCTGTTGCCACCAAAAGGCGCAAAATCATCAAGCCGCTGTTTCTAACCGTCACTTCTGTTCTCGTGGGTAAACTAATTTGGAACTACGTTCATTAGCGGATTACATTTGCGATCGCGCTCACCAATCGATCGATTCCGATTCCAAGGTCAAATAGTGAACGCAGGCACGAATGCAATCGGGATCGAGAATCGTGCGGACAAAGATTTGCTGCTGTTCTAACGCTTGGACGATCGATCCATGTGCCTGTCCGGTCGTCACCTGAAAAGAAACCAATCCGGCTTCCGGCGGCGCAGTCCGCAAACATTGAATCTGCGGAACTTCGCCAAGCTGCTGCCAAAGCTGTTTGCTCAAACTGCGGATGCGATCGAATCGATCGGCCTGTGTCCCCCATTCGTTTTGAGCCGCGATCGCCGCACACAAAGCGCTGTACAGCGTGAAGTCAGACGTGGCAATTTCGTAGCGTCGGCCATCGGGTCGCCACGCAGCGGGCTGGCCGCGATCGTCATACACAATGCTGCGCCAGCCGATAAACGTTGGATTCAGGCTTTCCCGCGCCTCCGGTCGGACATACAGCCCGCCGACGCCCGCCGCTCCACCCCACCATTTATGACCCGTGAAGGCGTAGAAATCGACGTTCAGTTCCGCCAGATTTAGCGGCAAAACGCCGATCGACTGCGCGGCATCGACCAAAACGCGAATCGGCTGGCGGCTTTCAAACTGCTGACAGGCGGCGACCAGTTCACCCAGCGGCAGGACTTGACCCGTATTCCAAAGAATGTGGCTGACGACAAACAGGCGCGTGTTGGGTCGCAAGTGCTGCGTCACGATCGCAACCGGATCGCCCTCATTCAAGGTTTCCCGCAACGGACAGACCGAAACTTCGATCGCAAATCGGCGCTGAATCTCATCGATCGCCGCGATAATGCCCGGATGCTCGCAGTCCGAAAGCAGCAGATGATCGCCCGCCTGCCAGTCAATTCCCCACAGCCCAATGTTGCAGCCGACCGAAACATCTTCCGTCAGCGTAATTGTGCTGGGATCGACTTGCAGTTCAGCGGCGATCGCACTGCGGGCGCGATCGGCTTCGCGCATCATCCAGGCGTTCACCTGACCGGAAAACGGCCCCTGCTCCTGTGCCTGAT
>JAAUTJ010000474.1 GCA_012031475.1 Leptolyngbyaceae cyanobacterium SM1_3_5
TGGAGCGATCGATGGCGATCGTCGCTTTCATCAACTTATTGCTGGTTGCGTTTGACCTCAGCTATCTGCCCTGGCGCGATTTTTATCTGCGACATCTTCCGACCTTAACGGTTTGGTATGGTGAACAATTCAAAGGAATTGAACCGCATCGCGACACCGAAGCCTATCTCAATACTGTTAATCGTCTAGAACAGATTGAACAATACGGGTGGCAGTCACCGCTGGCCGAACAACTATTCGCAGATTTGCGATCGCGCAGCACTCAAATAATCGATGATAATCCGTTTCAGCTTGCCGAAAAAAGCGGCACGTTAGAGCGAATCAAAAACCGAATGCGCGATCGCGTTTCGGATCAAACTGGAACGCGAGTCGATTCTTCTCGCGCCGCTTTTGATACATTTTGGAGCGCGAACTATTTGAGTCGGAATGGAGCGCAAGAGCTTGAGTTTTTCGATCGCGAAATTCGCCCGCTGATTGAAACCAACTACTATCGAAATATTGGCGAAAACGGACAGTTTATCGATCGATTTTGGAAGATTGATGCGCCGTTTGTGGCTTTGTTTGCGATCGAATTTTTGATGCGAACCTATGTGCTGAGCCGTCGCCATCGCCGCACGACGTGGTTTGATACGATGCTGTGGCATGGTACGATCTGCTGCTGCTATTGCCCTTCCTGCGCTGGCTGCGAATTATTCCCGTGACAATTCGGCTGCAACACGCTCACCTGATTAACCTGGAACCGATTCGGATTCGGATCGTGCGCGGACTGGTGACACATCTGGCCGCTGAAATTACCGAAACGGTCTTTTTACGATTGCTGGGTGAACTGCAAGATTTGATTCGAGAAGGTGCAGTTTCGCGCTGGCTGTTGCAGCCAAAACCTCAATATATTGACATCAACAACGTCAATGAAGTTGAAGTGATTACGCGCCATTTGTTGACACTGACCGTTCAAGATGTGCTGCCGAAAGTGCGGCCAGAAGTTGAAGCGCTGGTGAATCACAGTGTCGATCGCGTCCTTCAGCAAAATCCACTCTACACCAGCCTCCGCAACATTCCTGGCTTGGGAAATCTGCCGCTTCAGCTTGCCGAACAGCTTGTCTCTCAACTTTATGATATGGCTTCCAGCACTGCCAAGAATAGCCTGAATGATGTGGAAGGTGAACAGCGCTTGAATCAGCTTGTCACAAAGCTGGGAGATACGTTCAAAGCCGAATTGCGGCAGAAAAAAACATTGGCGGAAATCGAAATTTTGCTGACTGAACTGTTAGAAGAACTCAAAGCAAACTACGTCGGTCGCATCTCCAGACAGGATATCGATCGCCTCCGTCAGCAAAACCAGCAGCTTTATGAAATTGTCCAGGGTCGATCACGCCAGTTGAAAGTCGATCGCCCGAAAATCGATCGCCCCAGCTAATATTTACTCAACTAGACATCAAGCAGCCTGCACAACCACATCGGGCAAAACCTGGAGTTGCATTGTTTCGCCCAGTGGTTTGAGCTTGACTGAAACTGAGAGACGAGTTAGTGAAGGCTGCGCCGTAGTTTACCTGATAGCCAATGTCATCGAGCATGGCGAGATCGAAGATGGTTGGCAGCAGTCGATCGCCCAGAGGAATAAGTGGAATCATCACAGGCGTACCAGAAGCAGAAGGAGCGAAGGTCGTTTGCACATGATCGAGACCAAACGAGATTGGAATGCCGAGATTGCCCGTTAATCGTCGGGCATTTTCTCCGATGAAGGCTGTTCCGGCAAAGTTGAGTTGATTAGAAAAGGCGGGCGTAATTCCAATTCCTAAAACATGACCCAGTTCATGAATTGCCGTACTAATAAAATCGTACTGAAAGAGGGGAATATCGTTTCTGGTTTCGGGGGTGGTGTCTATAAAAAAGTTTGTCCATCGATCGAACGAAACAATGCCTAACCAAGGCTTAAAATCAGTGTCCAAATAGCTTGCTTGAAAAGTGGGATATCCATCTCCCATGAAGCCACCAACTCGCGTCGCAAATCCTAGAAAGCCACCTAAACCTCTTGCACCCATAAATACAACTAGGTCATCCACTTGACGATCGAGTGCAAAGTCATCGATGCGAGCATTAGTTTCTGGATTAACAATGAAGGGCACTCGCAGCCCTGGAGATGCATCGATAAAATCGCCTTCGATCGCATTTTCCCAGAAGTTAGCCGCTACTTCCAGCGCCGCCTTTTTCTCAGGCGTGAACCATCCAATTGAATCAAAGCGATAGTCAAACTCAATGTTGAATGAGCCATTGTCGTTAAATGGGCGATCGTCGTCTAGAACTTGTAGTTCTGTGTCACTGTTGGCGATCGTATTTGCACTCAAGCTGATGAGCTGAAAATTGGCTGTTCTAGGGTCATCACGCAGAGAATTTTGAAGGCTTTCGATCGGAATTTCCTGTGTGGTTTCACCTGGATCAAAGGTAATAGTAATGGGAAAACCAGTCACCGCGAGCGAGCCGCCGCTAAAAACAATTTGAACTTGTGAAATGTCCGCTGTTGAACCAGTACGAATGAGAATGAATGGTGTTGTTTCGCCTTCAGTAATTTGATAAACGCTTTGAGAAAATTCAATGGTGGAAGTAAGGTCGATAGGGTTGGGTTGTGGGTTGATGGGATCGGGCTGCGGGTCGATTGGGTGAGGCTGTGGATCGATGGAATTGGGCTGCGGGTCGATCGGACTGGGCTGTAGGGTAATTGGGCTAGGCTGCGGAGCGATCGCAGCCGTTGAACCAGACAGCCTGTAGCGCAAATCACCGCTGCGTTGCTGAACTCGCAGAAAGTAAGTTCCCGGATCAAGCGATCGCTGAATTGTTTCCTTTCGCGTCCCTTTGCGAGTCGATTGATTCAAATTTGCGATCGCCGTTAAACAGGGCGAGGTCAGCATTGGCAGATTGACGAGATGCACGCCGCATCGACAAACGCAAGCTGATATTACTAGACTGATCGACCACAAAACTGAAGAAATCAACTCGATCTTTGCTACTAAGCGCATCTTGAAACCTCAGATTATTGGCTTGTAGTCGTCTGGCTTGTGCAAATGAATTGCCTGCTCGATCGCGTACCATAAAATGCCCCGTCCCAAGAAGTTTATGTTCCAAGCAATAGTGAAGAAGTTTGCAGGGATGTGACGGCTCGAATCTAAAGAGAAATCTAATCATTAATATCGAATACGGGGATCAACGTAGGCGTTGAGAATATCGATCGCAATGCTGGCAAGGGCAACGATCGCCGCGAAAAACACAATCACGCCCTGTACAACCGGATAGTCGCGCTGTTCGATCGCTTCATACAAACGGTTGGCAAGCCCCGGCCAAGAAAACGTGACCTCGGTGAGAATTGCGCCGCCCAGCAGCGAGGCGATCGTCAATCCCAGCACGGTAATTACGGGGATCAAGGCATTTTTGAGGGCGTGAGCGATCACGATGCGGCGTTCGGGGATGCCTCTGGCGCGGGCGGCTTCGACGTAATCCGATCGCAAGGTTTGCTTGAGGTTGACGCGCACCATTCGCTCGAAAATGCCGCTGAGCAAAATTCCCAGCGTCAAACTTGGCAAAGTTAGGTAGTACAGGCTGGTGAAGAACTGGCCGGGGTTGAAGGTGAGGAGGCTATCGATCGTATAGAGTCCGGTAATCCAGACGGGCGGCGTTTCGGTCAGCGGAAAGCGCGTCCCCAAGGGAAACCAGCGCAATTGCACGGCAAAAATTAGCTGCAAAATCATTCCAAACCAGTACATCGGCACGGCATAGGTAAGAATGCCGAAAAGCCTGCCGCCCGCATCGATCGCGCTGTTCGGTCGCGTTGCCGCAATTGTCCCGATCCCCACGCCCACGACGACGGAAACAATCATGCTAAAAACGGTTAATTCTACCGTTGCAGGAAAATGCGTCTGGACAATTTCCCAAACCGTCTGCCCCTGACTGGTGAGCGAAGTCCCCAAATCAAACCGCAGCAAATCCCCGATGTAGCGAAAATACTGAAGCCACAGGGGAGCATTCAGCCCTAGCTGTTCGCGCAGTGCGGCTTTTGCGGCTTCTGGCGCTCTTGATCCCAAAACAATATCAACCGGATCGCCGCCCGTCGCCCGCATCAAAAAGAACACGATCGTCACGATCGTAAACACCATTAGCGGGGCAAGCAGCAGGCGCGAGAGGACGTAAGTGCGGAGGGCAGTCGATCGAGACATGGGGAGGGTGTTGGCAGGAAAAAGTGAAATGAATTCTGATAGGGACATAAAGTTTTATGCCCCTCAAATTAGGCTACTTGCTAATTTTCCAGAGGAGAAATTGCTGCGTCGGTTCGATCGCCACATTGCTCACGCCTTGACGCGCAAACACAAAATCTTTGTTTTGCCAAAGGGGAACATAAGGAACATCAGTTGCGAGTAAATCTTGCAGTTCAGTAAAGATTTTGTCGCGGGCGGCTTTATCAGTTTCACCGCGTTGAGCGGCGATCAATTGATTGGCTTCTTCGCTGAAATAGAACGAGCCTTGCGATTGACTTTGACCGGATTCACACAAATTCGCCGTTGAACCTTTGGCGCAGCTTAAAAACGGTTCCACGAACGTGTCAGC
>JAAUTJ010000475.1 GCA_012031475.1 Leptolyngbyaceae cyanobacterium SM1_3_5
CGCCCAGCCGTCAGCAATCCCGTTCCTGCCCCTACAAACGCCCCGATCGACTCGACCGTTTTGTCTCAGCCGATCGATGCATATGTGCTGGGTCCAGGCGATCAGGTCCGCATCGATATTTTTGATGTGCCAGAACTGAGCGGCAGCAACGGTACTTACACAGTCTTGGCGGATGGCTCGCTAAACCTGCCTTGGATTGGTTCGGTTTCGGTGCGGGGTATGTCGCTTTCGACGGTTGGGCAAGAACTCACACAGCGCTATGCTCGCTTCATTCGCGATCCGCTGATTACCGTCAGCCTGCTTGGTGAGCGTCCCGTGCGCGTTGCCGTGACCGGAGAAGTCAACCGTCCTGGCACCTACACTACCGGACAGTCGGCAGGTGAAGGTCGGGCTGGAGAAGTCACGGCAGACACCGCAGGGCAGCTTTCAACCGTTACACAGGCAATTCAGACCGCAGGCGGCATTACCCAAGGTGCCAACATTCGCAATATTGAGGTGCGGCGTCCGCGCCTGAATCAGCCCGCTGAAGTAATTAGCGTCGATTTGTTTGCGCTGCTGCGGGGCGACTTGGGCGAAGACATGACCCTGCGCGATGGCGATACCGTCTTTG
The DNA here is from genome assembly GCA_012031475.1 of Leptolyngbyaceae cyanobacterium SM1_3_5. Taxonomy (GTDB): domain Bacteria; phylum Cyanobacteriota; class Cyanobacteriia; order Elainellales; family Elainellaceae; genus JAAUTJ01. The sequence goes on from JAAUTJ010000475.1 coordinate 611, forward strand.
TGCCCACTGCCACGATGGTGACAGCAGAAGAAGCAACAGAACTTGCTTCGGCCAGCTTCTCGCCCAACACGATCGATGTCAACGTCGTAGGCGAAGTCGTCAGTCCGGGAACGGTGCAGGTTCCGCCCAACGTTACCCTGAACCAGGCAATTTTGGCAGCAGGCGGATTTGACAATCGCCGTGCCCGCACCGCCGATGTGGAACTGGTGCGGCTCAACCCAGACGGAACCGTATCGCGTCGTGAAATTCCGGTTGACTTTTCGGCTGGAATTAGCGAAGAGGACAACCCAGCATTACGCAGCAACGACATCGTAATCGTGGGGCGATCGGGCATTACCCGCACGTCAGATTTCCTCGATACGATTACGCGCCCGCTGGCACCGCTGCTGGGAATTTTAGGACTGTTTGGGCTGTAAGACACAGTAGACTAAACCATACAAGGGCGCAACTTCTTCAGCGGCTTAAGCGTGTAACCCGCACTGAGCAAATCAACCCGTTGGGCAAATTGAATTTGTCAGTTGCAGCGCTTCTCAAGGGCAAACTGTTCTTAAGCCGCCATAATTTTTCCACCTTAATTTAGCAGGCGAAGTAACTGGTGAGGTCAGCATGGAGACAGAGCGGAGTTCAGATTTAGCAATTCGATATCCCAGACATTCACCGGAGCCGCCTGATCCAGGTTCCGGCGATCCGGATGCTCCGTCTGGCAAAAGCTCTGGCCTGCTCTCGATTTTGAGAACTGTCCAGCGTAATATTCTGCTGGTGGCAGGTGTAACCACGATCGTCGCCAGCACAGTTGCCCTCAAAGCCACCACGCTAACGCCTTCCTTCTCAGGTAACTTTCGGCTGCTGGTGGAACCCGTCACAACCGAGCAGCGGTTGGCGGAACCGCTGACCGTGACGCGCACGGATGGTCAGGTGCCCAACCAAGATGCGTTTGTGCTGGACTACCCCACCCAAATCGCCATCCTCACCAGCCCCCGGATCGTCTCGCAGATTGTCGAGCGCGTCCAAACTCGCTATCCCGACTTCAATGAAGGCCAACTCCTATCAGCCCTGAATGTGCAGCGAGCGATCGAAGAAGGAACGGGCAGCCCAACTAGAGCGATCGAAGTTGCCTTCGGCGGCGATGATCGAGACCTTGTGAGGTTTGTCCTGGAGCAAACTGCCGAAGAATATTTGCGCTACAGCCTGGAAGATCGCAGAACCAGCGCTAGCGAAGGCCTTGCCATAATTGAGGAGCAACTGCCTGAGATAGTAGGGCAAGTCAACAGATTGCGATCGCAATTGCAAGCGCTTCAGCAGCGCTACGGCATCATTGACCCTGGTACGCAAGGCCAGCAGCTTTCGGCTCGCGTCGGCAATATCACCGATTTGCAGCTTCAAACGCAGCGCGACCTCCAAGAGCAGCGGACGCTGTACGAAAATTTGCGTCGTCAGGTGGCGCTGTCTCCGCAAGACGCGATCGCCGCTTCTGCTTTAAGTGAAAACCCCACCTACCTTGCCATTCTTGAAGATCTGCAAGGCGTTGAAAGCGAACTGGCGATCGAAACGGCTCGCTTCACCGAAGAAAATCAGCGGGTGCAGCGCCTTCGAGACCGACAAGCAAATCTGATTACTCAGCGCGATCGCGTTGCTCAGCAAATTGTCGGCTCCACGCCCAACTCTAACGTTGCTGGGTTTCAAAACTCGGTTCGGCTTGGCTTGATCAATCAGATGGTTTCCGCTGCCAACCAGGTTCAAGTTTTGGAAGTGCGAAGCCAGCAGGTCGCACAAGCGGGCAGTCAAGCCAACCAGCAGCTTGCCGGATTTCCCGCGATCGCTGCTGAATATAGTGAACTGCGTCGCCAGCTTGACAACGCCACTCGCCGACTTGACGCGCTGCAAAATCAGCAAGACAACTTTGAAATTCAAGCAGCTCAAAGCCAAGTGCCTTGGGAACTGGTGAAAGCACCAGGCGACCCGACCGAAATTCCCTCAGACTCCAAACGGCTGCTTGCAGCGGGTATGCTGCTCGGCCTACTAGCGGGCGTGGGGGCTGCCCTGCTGCTTGAGCGCTGGCGCAACATTTACTACAGCCCAACGGAAATTCAAGAGGCGCTGCAAGTCCCGCTTCTGGGCGTGGTTCCCTTTTATCGAGGCGCTTCACAGCCGCCGACGATCGCCGCGATCAGCTACAGCGAAGAGTACGACGATCGCCGCGCGGCTCCGGTCGCCTTTCAAGAGGCGTTTAGCGCGATGTACGCCAGCATTCGCTTTTTGGGCAATGCCCCGATCGATTCGCTGGTGATTAGCTCGGCACAGCCCGGAGACGGTAAGACAACAGTGGCGCTGAATTTGGCGCAGGCCGTCGCCATGATGGGCAACCGCGTCCTGCTGGTCGATGCCAATTTGCGATCGCCCCAGCTTCACAACAAGCTAGATGTCAGCAATCTCAAAGGCTTAAGCGACGTACTGACCAGCGGAGCAACCGTCGATTCGCTGATTCAAAAATCGGCGCTTTCGGACAATTTGTTTGTGCTGCCTTCGGGTCAGCCCACGCCCGAAGCCGTTCGCCTGCTGGCCTCGAATCGGATGCAAAACTTGATGCACAAGGTGCGATCGAGCTATGACCTGGAATTTATGACGCGCCGCACATTGCAGGCATCACCGATGCCAGCTTCATCGCGCCCTATGCGGACGGCATTTTGATGGTGGTTAGCGTTGCCAAGACCGATCGATCGATGCTGATGCAGGCACACAACGAACTGCGTAGCTTTGGTTTGGCCGAGATGGGCGTGGTGGTGAACTACCAAAATCGGCGCGTGAAAAGTCCAACGAGCTACAGCCGCGCTTACGCGGGTAGCGCCACCGCTCAGCCCCGCCTGCTCAACCCCGAACCGGAACATGTCTCCAAGTAACAAACACCTGAGCGATCGGATCGCACTATTTCTCGATCGCTCAGGTGCGATGTTAAGCTGGGAGTAACCGCAGTAGCGTTTCGTTCAAGGCTTCAAAGCGCTTTTGCAACTGGCTTTTTGATTGATTGGCTAGTTCTTTCATTGGCCGATTTTGCTGATGTCAAAGGCACGAAGTTTGCAGTAAGCTGGTAGGCTGGAGGTCCTGTCTGGGGGGCTTGTGGCTTTCCGTGTGGGCAGTGGAATCTAGTGGAGGTGGGCGATCGTGGCAAAAGACGAGCAAAAAGAGCAGCCGAAAGAGCAAAAAAAGAGCAGAAGCAAACGACTGAAGACAAAAAGTTGGCTCTGGCGTGGGCGAATTCCTCAAAGGAACCAGAGAAGAGCTTGACAAAGTTGTGTGGCCGAGCCGTCAGCAGTTGATTAGCGAATCGCTGGCTGTGCTTTTGATGGTGACGCTTTCGGCAACAACCGTTTATTTTGTCGATAACTTGTTCAATTGGGCATCAGGGCAAGTATTTCGATAGCCCGCTCAAGTGACGAATTGAGGTGAATTCTGCTGGAGGCACGAAGGTCTCGCCCCTCCAGCAGGTGTAGCTAGAGGGTGATGAAGTCGCTGGCCGTAATTTGGCTTGCGGAAACGCCTGTGAGCAGTGCCAGTGAATCTGAGCCGCTGCGGATCAGCGTGTTACGACCCGATTGGCGAATCGTCAAGTCACGAAACTGGAGATCGCCTGTCAGCAGCAGACTGTCCCGACCGTTCTGAAAATCCTCAATGATGTCGAGTCCCTGTCGGCGCGTCAGCACAAACCGATCGCTGCCGCCATTTCCCCGGAGTCGATCGCGCCTTGTCCGCCGTCGAGCCGATCGTTTCCGCCACCGCCAATCAAAATATCGCTGCCCTCTCCACCGCGCAGCGCATCGTTGCCCGCACCGCCGTTCAGCGTGTCTCGACCCGTGCCGCCGTCTAGCTCGTCGTTGCCGCTGCCGCCAATCAGCATGTCGTTACCGCCCAATCCCAAAATTCGATCGTCACCTGCCAACCGCTGATGCTTCCGCGCTCTCGCGTTCAGTCAGTCGATC
>JAAUTJ010000476.1 GCA_012031475.1 Leptolyngbyaceae cyanobacterium SM1_3_5
AAAAAAATCTACTTTTTCGATCGATTGAGAGAAGCCAGCGATTTTTTCCGATCAATTCTGTTGTTTGCGATTCAAGCTAATGTCGAAAATTGTCCGTTGTTCATTTTAATAAAATAGTAACAAAAGTTTACAAAGCAGCCGTTTTGCTGCGATCGCACCGCAAACAGTAGCTAAAGTTACGGCGATCGCCTCAGCGGAACTCATCAAATTAGCCGCTTTAAAAATGCAGTGATCCCGCAAATTTATGGCAGTCTAGTTAGCGTTGGGTGAGTCGATCGCGTGTTTGCAACTTACGATCCGGAAGATTTTTACGATGAACTGTTTGAAGCGATCGGTCAGCCGCGCCCCGAAGCTGCTGCCCTGATCGATCGAATCAATGCGCTACCCGTTGAAGATGTGTTGCGCCGTCAGCAAGCCGCCCAATCTGCCTTGTTCAAGCTGGGCGTCACGTTCAATGTTTACAGCGACAATCAGGGAACCGAGCGAATTTTGCCGTTTGATCTGATTCCGCGCATCATTTCCGGGCGCGAATGGGAACGGCTGGAGCGCGGATTGAAGCAGCGAATTCAAGCCCTAAATTTGTTTTTGAGCGACATTTACGGCGAACAAAAAATTCTGAAAGATAATGTGATCCCCGCCGAACTAATTTTTTCGGCCAGCGGCTTTCACAAGCCCTGTATGGGATTGCAGCCGCCGAAAGGCGTGTGGTGTCACATTACCGGAACGGATTTAGTGCGCGATCGATCCGGCCAGTGGTACGTGCTGGAAGACAATTTGCGCTGTCCGTCTTGGTGTGTCATACGTGCTGGAAATCGGCGCGTGATGAAAACACGCTGCCGCTCGTGTTCGATCGCATGGCAATTCGTCCGGTCGATGACTATGCCGGACAACTGCTCGAAGCGCTGCTGAATCTTGTGCCGAGCGGTCTGCCTGATCCCACCGTCGTCGTGTTGACACCGGGAATTTACAACTCTGCCTATTTTGAGCATTCGTTTCTCGCGCAGCAGATGGGCGTAGAACTGGTGGAAGGGCGCGATCTCATTGTCTCAGACGGCTATTTGCAGATGCGAACCACGAAAGGCTTAAAGCGCGTTGATGTTGTGTATCGCCGGATTGACGATGATTTTATTGATCCCCAAGTGTTTCGATCGAATTCGCTGCTGGGCGTTCCCGGACTGACGGAGGTGTATCGATCGGGACGAGTGGCGATCGCGAATGCGCTGGGAACCGGAGTGGCCGACGACAAAGTGATCTACGCCTACGTGCCGCAGATCATTCGCTACTACCTGGATGAAGATGCACTTTTGCCCAACGTGCCGACCTATCTTTGCTGGGAAAAAGACCAGCAGGATCACGTTTTGAAAAATCTGGATTCGCTGGTTGTCAAGTCGGCCAACGAATCCGGCGGCTACGGAATGCTGATCGGGACGCAATCGACCGAGGCCGATCGCGCTGCGTTTGCCGATCGAATTCAGGCCAGTCCGCGCAACTATATTGCCCAGCCGACTTTGTGTTTGTCGCGAGTGCCGACTCTGATTGGCGATCGATTTGAAGGGCGGCACGTGGATTTGCGTCCGTACATTCTCTATGGCAAAGAAATTTACGTGAATCCCGGTGGCTTGACTCGTGTGGCGCTGAAAAAAGGATCGCTCGTCGTCAATTCTTCACAGGGCGGCGGCAGCAAAGATACTTGGGTGGTGGCGTAAGCGGCGATCGCTCTGTTGATTCGGGAACACTAAGGCAGTTCATCTACTTTCTTGGCTTCCCTGCATGAATACTCCTGTTTTGCAAAGTGCGATTGATGTCCGGCAAGCATCGCCCGACGTGCTGCGCTGGGTCGAGAATCAACTCGCGATCGGCGGCTATCTGGCGGCTGACCAGAATAATGGCCTGATTGGACACAGCACCTTGGAGGCGTTAGCTGAGTTTAAGGCGGACGCGCATCTTGAGTTTCCGTTTGGGCTGGGCGCATCCACGATCGACGCACTCTCCCGACTCGAAGCACCGCACCCAATCAGCGAGCAAAATCCGCAACTCAACCTCAAGTCCGACCCAAATGCAGGCACGAAGACCGGGCGACAAATCACCTTGCCGAGCGTCGGGACAAAGTTCCTGAACGAGTGGATTTTGCCGAATTCATTTTTGTCGTTCGCGGAATTTACGCATGGCGGAACGCGCCTGCCTGCAACCGAGGCTCAGGTGCGGAATATGCTGCAAATTGCTGAGTATTTCGGCTGGATTCGGCGTAAATTTAGCGGTGCGATCGCGGTGACGAGCGCTTTCCGTCCCGCAGCGGTCAATCGAGCCGTCGGCGGTGCGCCCAATAGCTGGCATCTTCGGGCGGGTGCGCTAGACATCTATCCGCTTAACGGCAACATGGCCGCGCTAACTGAAGTGATTAAGGCGAGCGAGGCGGGCGGCATCGGCATCGCGACTTCATTTCGCCACATCGATTTGGGAAATCGTCGCTTCTGGCGCTATGGCCGTTAGCGTTTGCATCCGCAAGGTCTGAAACTCAAAAGCCTGCGATCTTCGTAAGATCGCAGGCTTTTAAGATTTAATTTTATACCCCCAGGGGAATTCGAATCCCCGTCGCCTCCGTGAAAGGGAGGTGTCCTAGGCCTCTAGACGATGGGGGCCTGTCCGTTTCACTTTTATTAAGTTAACCGATCGATTTGCATTTTGTCAACTCCGCAGGCAAACAATTCAGGGAGTCACCCGTCATTGCGAGTGAGGCTTAATCTTGCTGAATCCTCAATAGTCCGCCTATCAGACCTGAGGACAAGCAGCAACCAAAACGAAGAAAACAAAACACAGGCTATTTTTTAATTGGATGTGGCTGCCCTGCCGAAAAATGGGGGCGATCGCCGCCTGTGCCCGATTCACTTTGACGAAAGATTAGCTGCTCCGTAAAACCGATCGATTTTCTCGATATTTGTGTTTTGTCTTGCGTGATACGTTTCTAGAAAGTCGGTTGATGGACAGATGACTGGCGAACAACAGGCGATCGATTTTAAGCGGTGAAGGCGATCTATTTGTTTTAGAAACAGCGCTTCCACAGTTCTGTGAATTCAGCCTCAAAATTCGCTTTACACCACCTTAATAAAGAAGGCATTTGTCCTCATGAAGTCTTTACAATTGAGATTTTTTTGGAAAAAGCTCACAGATTTACCTCAAGTAACGTCAGAATACCTACGCAAAATTACGGAAAGAACTTCGTCGATAAGTTGCCCTTGCTGTTTTCTAAGTGGAATCACTGAATCAAGCAACAAAAGTTTTGTCTGCGGGCGATCGATTCAGCGTATCGAATATTTCAGCAATCAGACGTTGATTAATAAAGGCACAGGTAAAGTCTGGCTTTCTGTAATACTTTCATTCTCATCATCAATTGATTCAAAGTAAAAAACTGCTACTTTGAGTTCCGCGTCTAGCGCTACCATTACCTACACTATTTCTATTGTTTCTACTAGTAATTCTGTTCCTACTGATCAAGCTTGATGTTGTGAAATGAACAGCAAAGAGCAAGACATTAGATAAACTTATTATTCCTTTAAAAAGTAATAATTTTATATCAACTCCATTTTTTGGGCGAAGCTCGGCAACTTGTGACAGTATTTTTGCAGGCTTTACAAATTAATTGTTTGAAACTGGAAGGAAGTGCAACAGGAGCTAAGCACGATCGAGACTTTTCCTTAGAGAAGACTGTTTTCAAAATCAAAAATGGTGGAAAAGAGACTTTGATGTGGATGTGTGCATCCTGCTAAAGACTGAATTATAGAGGTAGACATCTTTGACCTTTCAAAGCCTGGTCAGCTTGCGTTTTAGGTAAGCTTGCAGACCGTAGGACTTTGATTTAAGGCTTTGAAGATATTTGCGATCGTTTGCTTCTACCGAGGGATTTAACTAGATGAAAACTGCACTAGTTCACGACTATTTGACGCAACGAGGAGGGGCCGAGCGCGTATTTGAACTGCTGTGTCGGCGGTTTCCAGCAGCTGATGTTTTCACATCACTCTATGACCCAGAGCATACGATCGACCTGAAAGATCGCGTAGTTCACACCACGAAGCTGCAAAGGATTCCGGCTGCTTCCCAGTACTTTCGACTGCTTGCGCCGCTGTACTACCCCGGCGTTTCGATCGCTCGATTTGCAGGCGTATGACCTGATTATCAGCAGCACTTCTGCTTTTGCCAAAGCAGTCCGCAAGCGACCGGACGCAAAACACATCTGCTTTTGCCACAACGTCACGCGATTTTTGTGGGATACGGGTACTTATTTGCGAGGATATCGAGAATATCAGCCGCTCTCTCCGGTCTTGAAACAAGTATTCGATCGAATGCGGAAGCAAGATATTGAATATGCTCAAGAACCCGATATTTATATTGCCAACTCCTCAACCGTCGCGGAACGGATTGAGCGCATCTACGGTAAGCAAGCAATTAGAGCTGATTTGTGAAGAGAATCTAAAGGATGCAGGGGTCGGTCAGAACTCGATTTTAAGCTTAGTTGAGTCGAGTTGTTCTCCCCTCCGATGAGCCGTCTACCCACGATTGCCAATCCCCAGCGTA
>JAAUTJ010000477.1 GCA_012031475.1 Leptolyngbyaceae cyanobacterium SM1_3_5
GTCAGCAAAAGGCAAATCATGGAATTATTTTTGGCCGATCGAGATACTGCCTTAGCTGCGTCAAACTCGCGGTCTGTCCCAAGCTCAGCGGCAGGAGAGAAACGCCCGCCAAATCTGACTGCACCCAGCCATCGCCCCAGCGCCAATCTTGATAGCCGTCGATGCCCTGACTCATTAGCAGGCGCAAATGATTGTCTCCAACCTGTTCGACCCGATGGGCGATCTCCACTGGCCCCAGCCAGCTTGTAAACGTTGTGCCTTCTTTTAACACTTCGGGCAGTCCTTCAGAAAATCGCTGCCACCACATCCACTGCTTCAGCGCATTGGGACGCAGCAGACTTTGCGCGATCGCTGCTCCCGAAGCCGCCAGTTCAATTCGCAGTTGACTTTGCTGAAACGTCCCCAACATGGCCGTGAATCTCTTTGCAACTCTTTCAGTATGGCAAACCGCACTTGGGTTCAAGCGTCGAGAGCGGTAATTACAGCAATTCTCATTTTGAAACATTTGTACTGAAAATAGAGCTTGCAATGGCTTCCAAAATGGCTTCCAAGCCCTGCTATCCGAACGGCAGAGTGCAGCTTCCAGCCGTCCAAAGCGACCAAAAACCAGGCATTTCGTGAGAATCACTCTCATCGTAGAATTGCTGGGCAATTAATTTCTCCATTACCAATCTGAGCGATCGCGTGTACGATAGAAAATGCTGTCTTTACAAAAAACGGGTTATTCATGGCAAAGAAGAGCATGATCGAGCGCGAGAAAAAGCGCGAAAAGACGATCGCCAAGTATGCAGAAAAGCGATCGGCGCTGATGGAGCAGTTTGACGCTGCCGCCACACCGCAAGAAAAGTTCAACATTCATCGGCAAATTCAGCAGCTACCGCGCAACAGCGCTCGTGTCCGCCACCACAACCGCTGCTGGATGACCGGACGCCCGCGTGGAGTGTATCGCGACTTTGGGCTGTCGCGTCACGTCATGCGCGAAATGGCGCACCAAGGCTTGCTTCCAGGCGTCGTCAAGTCAAGCTGGTAGTTCGGCTGTTGTTATCAAAAACGGCTGTTTTCCACAGAAAATGCTGGTTTTCCACAGAAAAAGCTTATTGGCCGCAGCAGCGATCGATGCCCAAACTATCGAGCAGTAGATCGCTGACGGCATTGGCAACGGCAAATTCGCTGTAAAAACTGCGAGAAAAATCAAACGCTTGCATTTCGGTGAGAATGGCGATGACCAGTGAGCCTACGTCGTTCTCACCTTCAAAGCGCTGGCGCACAAACACCTGAGCCGCCCGCTGTGCAATTTCGGCATTCACCGCTTCGGGAATAAATTCGCGATCGAGCCAATTTTGCAACGCCTGCCTGAGCCATTTGCCTTCTTGGATCGCATCTTTGGCAGGCGGCAGCGTAATAGGGGGAATGGGTTCAGCCATCGAGTCCTCCCAGCAAAAAACACAAGACTGATCATCAGCCTACCGTGTGCGGGGTGGAGCGTGTGGAGTGAAGTAATGGATTTTGACATCAGCGCGATCGTCTCTGGCTATGCCCAAGGGTATTTTTTGATGGCCGACGATCGCAACGGCAAGCTGGAGTGGTATTCCAGCCGCGAACGTGCCCTGATTCCACTCGACGATCGATTTCGCTATCCGCGATCGCTTCAGCGGATTTTGAATCAAAACCGCTTCACGGTGGCGATCGATCGGGCATTTCCCGAAGTCGTGGCCGGATGTGCCGATCGCGAAACGACCTGGATTTCCGGCGAGCTACAGGAAATTTATCTCGCCCTGCATCAGGCGGGCTGGGCACACAGCTTTGAAACCTGGCAGGGTGACGAACTAGCGGGCGGCATTTTGGGCATTGCGATCGGCGGCGCGTTCATTGGCGAGTCGATGTTCTACCAGATTCCCGACGGCTCCAAAGTGGCAATGGTGAAGCTGGTTGAGCGGCTGCGATCGCAACAGTTCTTGCTATTCGATGCCCAAATGACCAATCCGCACCTCGCGCGATTTGGTGCCGTCATGATCGACAATTCGGCCTATCGAAAATTGCTGCGGCGGGCGATCGAGCGATCGTGTCAATTTTAGTTTCAACGCTCATTCAGGCTGGGTCAACTGCATCACCTGTAGAAATACGGCAGTGCTTCTTGCGCCGCAAGGCTTTTAACTTTGCAGAACACCCACCAATTTAAGAGAATTGGCTTCTGAAACTCCGTAATTTGACGGAGGTGGCGATCGAGGCCGTCGCTGTATCTACCCGAAAAATTCACAATTGCTTGATACAACCAATCATAGAACTGACACAGCGATCGGAACTTGCTGCGAAATTTTTCTGACCAGTTCTGTATGCCTTTGCAGTAAGCCAATAGACCATTCATTTTTATTCTTGGTCGCCCCCTATGATGTGCACTTCCCAGCCTCCAAAAGTTCAGTCCCCGAAAGTCGATCGATCGCTGCCACCCGTTCAGCCTTGTACTTTCACCATCGTGTTTGACGAGTTGACCCTGTTTGAGGCGGTGAATGAGCAGTATCAGCATTTGGGAATGCATATTCGCGGGCGATCGCCATTCATCCGTCGAATTCTGCGTTTCAGCCGCCCGTCGATGCGATCGCGCTGATGCCCGCCGCCGGAAGCGCCCCAATCGAAATCACGTTCGATCGCCCGATCCGCCATATTGTCGCCGTTGTCAACGGGGCCAGACAAATTCGCATGACCGGATTCGATCGCCACAGCAACATTTTGGCTCACGAGCGCACTGAGACGCGCCTGCGGGAAATTCCTGCCGAGTCGATTGCCGCTTTTCCTCGACACACTTTGGCGATCGAAGGGGAAGAATGCTCCCGTATTGTGTTCTCCTCAGATGCGCCGTTTTTGCTGCAAAGCTTGTCCTACCGCTAATCGCGCCTTGCCCGTCGCGCTGTAGAATCGGGAGGGACGATCGCGCGACGAACATGCAAACTTGGCAGTGGGACGGCAAGCCCCGATGGATGAAAACGCTCGCGATCGCGCTGCTCATCGTGGGAATCACGCTGCGGTTTGTCCATCTCGATCGCAAAGTGTACTGGTACGACGAAACCCTAACTTCTTTACGCATCTTCGGCCACACCCGCAGCCAGCTTGAGGACAGCTTCCGGGGACAAATCATTCCCGCTTCCGAACTCCTGCAATTTCAGCAGCCCGCCGCCGACAAAGACTGGGGCGACACGCTCGACGCGCTGAAGGGCAACGCCGAACATCCGCCGCTCTACTATCTGCTGGCGCGACTGTGGGCCAGCGTCTTCGGCAGTTCGATCGCCGCGATGCGAAGTTTTCCCGCCGTCACCAGCCTGCTCGTCTTTCCCTGCATCTATTGGCTGTGCATCGAACTGTTTGCCGCGCCGCTGACGGGCTGGGTCGCCGTTGCGATCGTCGCCGTCGCCCCGTACCAAGTCCTCTACGCCCAAGAAGCCCGCGAATACGCCTTGTGGACAGTCGTGATTCTGCTCTCCTGCGCGGCTTTCCTGCGTACCCTGCGGCAAAACACGCGATCGACCTGGCTGCTCTATGCACTCACAGTGGCGCTGGGACTCTACACGCACATCTTGGGCGGACTGGTGACGATCGCGCATGGCCTTTACCTGATCGTTTCACGGCGATGGAGCGCAATCTGGCCGTTTATGCTGGCGGCGATCGGCGGACTTGCCCTGTTCACGCCCTGGCTACTCGTGATTTTTGACAACCTCGAACAGATTCACACCACGACCGAAGGCGTCCGCGTCGAAATGTCGATCGGCTCGCTGCTGGAGCGCTGGCTGACCAATCTCAACCGCGTTTTTCTCGACATCGACTTCAACTATGTCGATATCGAAGATACCAACTACGCGCTGTTGGCGATCGTGCTGTTCATCTTCGTCTGGCTGGTGTGGCGCGATCGTCCCAGCGCCATTTTCCTCCTCGCTCTGATGGCCGGAACCGTTTTGCCGCTGCTGCTGCCAGATTTGCTGATTGGCGGCAGGCGATCGGGCGCACTGCGCTATCTGATTCCCTGCTATTTGGCGATTCAACTGGCCGTCGCCCATTTCCTCGCCCTGCATCTGACTGGACGCTGGTTCAGGCTGGGGCGAACTGCCCTGCTAAGCTTAACCCTAGCGGGCGTCCTCAGCCTGATCATCAGCAGTCAGGCCACCGTTTGGTGGATCAAAAGCCTGGAACGCAGCGGCAGCTATCCGGTGATTTCTCAGATGGTTAACCGCACGGAAAAACCGCTGGTGATTGTCGATCGCAGCCGTGCGATCGGAACGCTCTCCCTCATCCGCTTATTTGATTCCCATGTCTCGCTCCAGCTATTGCCGAAATTTCGCGCCCAGCCGATCCCCAGCGGATTTAGCGATGTGTTCGTCCTCGATGGTGAGCAGGGCTATTTCCGCCGCATCGATCGCCGCCATCGCTACCGCGCCATCCCGTTCTTTCGCCCCACCACCCGAACTTTCTCCCTGTGGCGTCTGCGGAGAGAATAGAGATGGGGTGTCGGGTGTCGGGGAGCGGGGTGTCGGACGGTAAGGGATATCGAT
>JAAUTJ010000478.1 GCA_012031475.1 Leptolyngbyaceae cyanobacterium SM1_3_5
CGCGGAGCAGTTGTGCCCAGCCCAAAATCGCGTTGAGGGGCGATCGCAGTTCGTGGGGAGACGATCGCGAGAAATTCGTCTTTGAGGCGGCTGGCGGTTTCGGCTGCGGCGCGGGCTTCCTGTTCGCGAGTCAGCAGTTCGGCGCGGGCGGCTTCGATTTGCTTGCGGGCGGTAATGTCGGTGTTGATTTTCAGGAACGCGATGACGGCGCGGTTCACGTCGCGCTGGACTGTCCAGCGGCTGCTAACCGTGACTTGTGTTCCATCGCGGCGGGTGTGGAGTAGTTCGCCCTCCCAGCGTCCGGTTTGCAGACAGGCGGCTTCGACGGCAGCGATCGATCGCGGAAACTGCGTTTGCAGCAGCGCGTGGACGTTTTGGCCGATCGCTTCGGCTTTTGTCCAGCCATATTGCTGCTCGGCTCCGCGATTCCAGTAGGTAATGAGGCCGTGCAGGTCGAGGATGATAATGCTGTCGCTGGCGAGATCGAGCGTTGCGGCGTGTTGGGCGATCGCAGCTTCAGCGATTTTGCGACCCTCTTCGAGGTGCTTCGCAACGGTGATGTCAAACAGCAGGCCGTCCCAAACCAGATCGCCATTCGGCTGACGTTCTGCCCTGGCCGATCCTTGACTCCAGCGGATTTCGCCAGAAGGCAAAACAAAGCGCCATTCGTATCGCCACTGCTGCCCGGTCGCATCGCTGCGGCTAAATGAGTCGCGCAGTCCAGCCAGATCGTCCGGGTAAACGGCGTTCCACATAATCTGAGCATCGGCCAAGACCGCTTCCGGCTCTAGCTGATACAGGTCGCGGATGCCCGGACTGATGTAGGTGAATTCTTCGCCCTGCGATCGCTGCACGTACTGATAGATCACGCCGGGAATGTTCTCGGCCAGACGGGTAAATCGCGCTTCGGATTGCTGAAGGGCAAGTTCGGCCTGCTTGCGAGCGGTGACATCGCGCCACGAGGCGATCAGGCCGTCTTCCAGTTTAGCGGCGCGAATGTCATAGATCCGATCGCCAAATTCCAGCGCTTCACGAATCAGCGGCTCTCCGGTTTCGACGACGCGGGCATAGGCTTGAAACAAATCGTCGCAGCAGTGAACGGAAAAGCGCCGACACCAAAAATCCCCAACGTCGGCCAGCGTCATCTGATAGTTTTGGCAGGCGATCGCGTTGAGAAAATCAAACCGAAAATCCTGAATTTGGCCTTGTTTATTTCGCACCGCCACCAAAATCGAGACGCCATCCAGCATTGTTTCCAGCGAAGTTCGCAGCCGAATTTCGCTCGCTTCGATCCGCTGCCGATCGATCGTTTGGCGATCGAGCAGTTGGTCTTTTTCACGGTTCGACTGCGTGAGCGAATCGTTGAGCTTGATAAGCTGTTCGCTCAGTTGGGCGCGGGCGGCATATTCGATCGATCGCACCTGCTCGACGGCAAGCGCGGCCTGCGTTTCCGCCCGTTCGCTGATTGCCGTGCCCACCCACAGCCCGACGCCACACTGCACCAGCAAGCTCAGCTTGTGGGCTTGCAGCACTCCGGTTTCAACCGGAAAATTGCCGTCGGAAATCAAGTGCAGATAGCCCAGCACGTAAGCCAGCAGCGTGGCGATCGTGCAGTAGCTCGCCGTCAACACGCCGCCCGCCACGCCAAACCGCGCCGCCGCCCACAAAATCGGAATGAAGCCCAGAAACGACAACTGCTGAAACGAAAATTTGCCGCCGTTCACCTGCAACACGGTGACTGCTGCCGTCAAAATGCACAGCGCCAAAATCACCACCACATCCAGCCGCCACTTCCAGACGACTCGCAGCCGATCGCCTTTTCGCAGCCGTTCCAGCAGCGGCGTGATCACGACGAGAGCGGGCGGAGCGATCGCCATCACGCCCAAGGCATTGCCCAGCCACCAGTAGGGAATGGTCGCGCCAATTTGTTCAGCCGGAATTTTTCCGATCGCACTGTGCAGCACGTTCCCACTATGGCGGACGCCAGACTTGCCAAAATTGGAGCGCTGAGCGTGAAGGCGATCGCATCGCGCAGCGATCCCAGCCGCAGTTCTCCCCGCCACAAGTGCCGATAGACCCACCAGGCCACCAGCGGCTCGATTCCATCCGCCACGCCCAGCAGCCGCCATGCCCCATGCAGTCCCCAAGCCGGAGCCATGATCGTGCTGGCGATCGCCGTCAGCACTGCCCCGATCGGTCCCAGCCACAGCGTTAGGGCAACGGCCACGCCCGCAGGCGGAAACCACAGCGAAACGGCGGGCTGAATGCGAAAGATCAAGGCGGTGCTGTGCGTCAAACAGAGTGTGGCTAGCGCGATCGCAACCAACAGCCACCAGCGTTTCGAGGAATAGCAAGCAGAATTTGGCAAGATCAACTGGGGCGATCGGCTTGAAGGAGTGAGGCCAATCAGACCAATCTCTATCTTAGGAAATAGCGAAAATTAAGGAGAATAGAAGAACAGCTTGGCGACTTACTCCGCAACATACCCCAATGACCGACACTCTTCCGAAGGCGGGCGCACTGCCCGTCGATGTGGCCGCAACGCCTGCCCTGGTTGCCCACGAACTGCAAAACACTATTGCCAGCGTCGCCAAACGATCGCCGCCGTCCAAAAGGTTTCGCTGACGATGCAGCCCGGTGAAGTGCTGGCTTTTTGGGACCCAACGGAGCCGGAAAAACCACCACGATCAAAATGATCGCCGGACTGATTCGCCCCGATGCTGGATGGGTGCGCGTCAACGATCGCGACCCGCACTCCGATCGCCACGCTCTCGCCGGAATCGGTGCCGTTTTGGAAGGCAACCGCAATTTATATTGGCGACTGACGCCACAGGAAAATCTGGAATACTTCGGCGTTTTGCGCGGCCTATCGACTCAAACCGCCCGCCGTCGCAGCCGCGATCTAATCGAGCAGTTTGACCTGGTACACAAACGCCGCACCCCCGTTCAAGCCTTGTCACGCGGAATGCAGCAAAAGCTGGCGATCGCCGTTGCCCTCGTCCATCAGCCGCGCCTCCTCTTGCTGGACGAACCGACGCTCGGTCTGGACGTGGAAGCCAGTCAGCATGTGAAAGTGCTGGTGCGATCGATCGCGCAAGACGGCTGTGCAATTTTGCTGACGACGCACCAGTTGAATGTCGCAGAAGAACTTTCCGATCGCGTCGCCATCATTCAGCAAGGCCAAATCATTGCCGAGGCCACCACTCGCGATCTCATCCGCCAGTTTTCTGGTTCGTCCTATGCGATCGAGTTTGAGGGCGAACTGGATGTCAAACGGCAGCGGGCGATCGAGGCGATCGGCGCATCCGTTCATCCGCACGAAATTCACTACACCGGAAGCAGCGAAGGACTGTATGACTTGCTGGATTTGGTTAAGCCCCTGCCGCTGATTCAAGTCAAAAAAGACCAGGCTGATCTGACCGAGATCTTTCTGAAGCTGGTCAAGGGCGATCGCGGTTAGCGAGGTGCGATCAGGTGAAGCTAGCCATTCGAGCGTTTCTGCGTCTGGAAATTCTTGCTAGGGTAAAAAGATGAACCAGCTTATTGATTTTCTGCTGCGTCGGCCATCCGATCGCGTCCACGCTCACGTCGAAATCTACACCTGGCAAACCTGCCCTTACTGCATTCGCGCCAAAGTGCTGCTGCGCTGGAAAGGCGTGAATTTTGCCGAATACAAAATTGACGGCGACGGCGCAGCCCGCGTGAAAATGGCCGATCGCGCAGGGGGTCGCCGCTCCGTTCCCCAAATTTTCATCAACAATCAGCACATCGGCGGCTGCGATGATTTGTACGCGATCGATCGCACCGGAAAACTCGACGCACTTTTGGCCGAACATGCCTGAGCCGACACCCGACACCCGACACCCGACACCCATTTCCAACAATCCGATCTACCGTAATCACGTCCGCTGGATGCAGCAGGCGATTGACTTAGCCGAAGCTGCTGGATTAGCAGGTGAAGTTCCGGTCGGGGCGGTGATTGTGTGCGGAGATGAACTGATTGCTGAGGGGGAAAATCGGCGGGAGCGGGATTGCGATCCGACGGCTCATGCTGAGATTGTGGCCTTGCGATCGGCAGGGGCAGCGCTGCATTCTTGGCATCTGGAATCCTGCACGATGTATGTGACGCTGGAGCCTTGCCCAATGTGTGCGGGGGCGATCGTGGCGGCGCGATTGGGTGCGATCGTGTATGGGGCAGACGATCCGAAAACTGGCTCAATTCGCACGGTGGCAAACATTCCCGCCAGTGCCTGCTCAAATCATTGTCCGATCGTGTGGGCGGGAATTTTGGAAGCCACCTGTCGGGATCAGCTTCAGCAATGGTTTTCCCAGAGGAGACGAGGGGATGCGATCGCCCACTAGGATTGGGTATATTTACTTTGTGTGTATTTCCCTGTACTGAACTTCCAGATGTAAGGACGGCAAACGAACTGTCCTGAAGCCAGAAGGAAGGTGCGGCGAAAGTCTGTAGGCTAAATTCAGCAATTAAGTTTCGGCAGCTTTCCGTGTCTATGCATTCCTATTCTGTCGAATCTA
>JAAUTJ010000479.1 GCA_012031475.1 Leptolyngbyaceae cyanobacterium SM1_3_5
CACCAGCAAATTGATCATCAACTGCGCTGTTTAATCAGGCGATCGAGCTTGCCAACGCGATCGATCAGCCTGGAACCCAGGCGGAAAGTGCTAGCGGAAAATTGCGATCGAACGCTTCACGGCTAACCAGCCAGACGAAGCAAGCCAACTGATCAATCAGGCGATCGCCACAGCGGAAACACTCCCCGACCGGATCGACCAGTTCAGCGTTTTGTCGCGGATTGCGGAAAATCTGATTGCCGCCAATCAATATCGCGCCGCCCTTCAAGTGGCCGAAGTGATCCCCGAACCCTCAGAGCGATTTGCAAAGCTGGATCAGGCGATCGCCCAAGCCCTGAACGCCAACGATTTTGCGATCGTGCTGCCCGTTCTCGATCGATTGAGTGAGCCGCGCTTCAAAACGCGCTGGCTGATTGCGATTATCGATCGCCACGCCCAACAAGGACAACCTCAGCGAGCGATCGACCTGCTGAATCGAGCGTTTCAATCGGCGCGAACGGTTCCCGGTGACGAGTCGCAAACGATCGCAGTGCGCGGCGGCGAAAATCCGCTGATTGTGGACGACGACCAGGATCGCGGCAGCTTTTACGAAGCGATCGCCCTGCGGTTTGCCGCCTCAATCACGACGGGTCGCGCTTTGGAATTGGCGCGATCGCTCCAGAACACCCAAGCCTCGCCAGCAGCTAACGCAGCGAATCGGCTGCTATCGGTGACGGTTCAGCCGAGGCGATCGATCAGATGCTCACCGACGCGCAGCGCGTTCGCGATCACGGTCAAGGCTGGACTGATGCTCGCGCTCGAAGGAAAAAAACTGCTGTCCACAACGTAGAGATTATCGACTTCGTGGGCGCGGCAGTTGAGATCGAGTACGGCGGTGGCGGAATCTGTCCCAAATCGGCAGGTTCCGCACTGATGCGCGACGACCGAAAGCGGCATATCGCTGCGGGGATGAACGCTGCTGCGGAACAAGTCGGGATAGTCCGGTTCAACGACTTGGAGCAAATCGAGCCAGCGGTAAACGAGGCGATCGTGCGCTTCAAAGTTGTTGATTTTGTAGTCAAGATAGGTTTTTTCGCCTTTGACGCGGACGCGATTATCGGGATCGGGTAGGTCCTCAGTTTGCAGCCACCACGCGATCGATCGCGTCGCGAGTTGCCGCAGCCCAAACTCCGGCAGCACTCTCGCCAAAAACGAAAAATCGGCGGCGATTCCGCAAAAATCACGTCCTGCAAAATGCCGCCTGCGTTTTCGATATGTCCCATCGGAAACAGAAAATTGTCGCCGCGATCGTCTTTCCAGTAGAAATCATTGACGCTCACGCTTCTTTGAAACTGTCCGGCGATCGTGGCGGAGGTAAGCTGAACCAGCACGGATAATTGCTGCTTCATCAAGTTCCGCCCGACTTGATCAGAGCCATTCGCAACGCCGTTTGGATGGGCATCATTGGCCGATCGCAACAGCAGCGCCGCCGAGTTAATTGCGCCACAGGATAAAACAAAAAGATTGCCGAAAAACAAATAGGATTGATCGTTGATTTTGGCTTCGATCGCTTTAATTTCACTGCCGGATGCATTCGTGAGCAATCGCATCGCTCGCGCTCCAATCTTCAGCGTCACACTATCCGATTTGAGGGCGGGCGTGATACCTGTATCTTCGGAGTCGGTGCGGCCTTCATTGCCCAAACCGATCGGCAAATAAGCCGGATGAAACCCTTGTTTTGCAACTGAGGCAACAACCGCCTGAACGTGATATTCATGCGTCACTTCTGGCTCTGGATATTCTTCGCTGTGCGGCGGCTCGGTCGGATCGTCGCCCAGCCTGCCGTGAACCTGATAAAGCTTTTCGGCCTCCGTGTAATACGGCTCAAAATCTTGATAGCTTAAATCCCAAGCAGGCGAAACTCCGTCTTTGTGTAGAACCTTGCCAAAATCTGCTTCGCGCAGCCGCATCAGTGTTCCGCTGTAAACTTTGGTGTTGCCACCGACGCTGTAGTTTGTTTGCGGAGAAAATGGTTCGCCATCTCGATCGAACCACTGTTCCGGTGCGTGATATTGCTCTTTCGTAAAAACATCCACATCCTCTAGCTGCGAGCTTTCTTTCTCCTGATATTCGCCACGCTCCAGCACCAAAATCTTCTTTCCGGTTGACGCCAGCTTTCGCGCCAAAGTGCCGCCGCCCGCGCCCGTCCCGACAATAATTACGTCATAGTGCTGGTCATCAACGATCATCTTTCACGCCTCACTGCCAAACGTAGATGAGAATGTACAGAACGATCCAAATCACATCAACAAAATGCCAGAAAAGCGACGTGGCTTCAACGCCAAAGAAGCCGTTTTCGTAATTTCCAGGAATGAACGATCGCCCCAGCATGAGCGTTTGCAAATAATTCCGGTCAGCACGTGCAGGCCGTGAAAGCCAGTCAGCAAATAGAATGTGCCGCCGAACAGTCCATCCGTGAAGCCGAAGGGCAAGCCTTGCCACTCGATCGCCTGCCCGTATAAAAAGTAGCCGCCCATCAACATCGTGGCGACTAGAAACAGGCGGAATCCCCACAGCTTTTCGTCATGCAAATAGCGCTCGGCAATGTAGATCACGAAGCTGCTAGAAACCAAGATGATGGTGTTAATTTGTGGGTCTTTGGTTTCCAGACCTGTCACACCGGGCGGATACCAATCGATCGCCGTTGTTTTGAAGACAATGTATCCCGCAAAGAAGCTTAAAAAGATGACGGTTTCTGATAGCAAAAAGACGATGAAGCCAAATTTGCTGTTGCCTGCTTCATCATGTTCTTGCGTTTCGCGAACAGCGGCTTCGATGGACTGAGCGTTGCGTAGCTCTCCCGAAGGAGTCGATCGTTCGGCTGTCATAAATCACGCTCCAGGAGAAACTTCAACTTGGACGCGATCGGGGTTGGGATTAACGGCAACGATCGATTCGTTCGTGCCGTATCGATAGGGCGGAGCGATCACGGTGGGGATTTCTTCAAAGTTTTCAACCGGGGGCGGTGAGGTGGTCAGCCATTCGAGGCCGATCGCTTTCCAGGGATTGTTTCCGGCTTTTTCGCCCAAAATCCAAGAACTCACCATGTTGAGAATAAACGGCAAGGTTGAAATTCCTAATAGGAAGCCGCCCAAACTCGCCAAAACGTTCCAGTAGGCGAATTCGGGATCGTAGGATGCGACGCGACGCGGCATTCCTAAAAAGCCAGCAAAATGCATTGGCACGAAGGTTAAAGCCGTCCCCAAAAATGTTAGAGCAAAGTGCAATTTTCCCAGACCTTCGTAATACATTCGTCCGGTGATTTTGGGAAACCAGTGATAGAGCGCGGCGTAGATTCCGAGGACGATCGTGCCGTAAATGACGTAGTGAAAGTGGCCGACCACGAAATAGGTATTGTTCAAATTAATGTCTAGCGGAACTGAGCCGAGCATAATTCCCGTAATTCCGGCAAACAGAAAATTCACCATGCCGCCCAAAGCGAAGAGCATCGCCGTTGTCAGCCGCAGTTTGCCGCCCCAAATTGTGGCCGTCCACGCAAAAATCTTGATCCCCGTTGGCACAGAAACCGCCATCGTCGTCGCCATAAACAAAATTCGCATCCAGGGCGGCGTCGCGCTGGCGTACATGTGATGCACCCAGACCAAAGCGCTGATCACGCTAATCAAAATTGAGGAAACGGCAACGACGCGATAGCCAAACAGCGGCTTGCGGGCATAGACGGGAAACACTTCCGAGAACACCCCGAAGACAGGCAGCACCATCACGTACACGGCGGGATGCGAATAGAACCAGAAAAAGTGCTGATACAAAATTGGATTGCCGCCGCGCTCCGGGTTGAAAAGCTGGTTCCGACTGTGAGATCGAGCAGCAGCATGACGGCTCCGGCTGTCAGCGCGGGCAGCCGATAAAGCTGAATCAGTTGTGCGGCCAAAACCGACCAGACGAACGCAGGCATCCGAAACCAGGTCATGCCCGGTGCCCGCATCCGAAAAATCGTCGTGACGAAATTGACGCCGCCCATAATCGACGAGACGCCCGAAATCGCAACGGCCAAAATCCACAAGACCTGACCATTAATCAGAGTTCCGGTCGGGTTTTGCAGGCTGACAGGCGGATAGGCCCACCAGCCGGACTGCGAAGGGCCACCTGGAACCAGAAAGCTTGCCAGCATCAGGACACCGACGATCGGAATCATCCAAAAAGAAACGGCATTCAGACGCGGAAAGGCCATGTCTCTCGCGCCAATCATCAGCGGCACGAGGTAGTTTCCCAGTCCGACCAGAACCGGAAATGTCCACAAAAACAGCATGATCGAGCCGTGCATCGTGAACAAGGCATTGTAAAGGGTGCGATCGACCAGATCGGCCTCTGGCGTAATCAGTTCGCCCCGCACGATCATCGAGAAAATGCCGCCAATCAAAAAGAAGAAAAACGACGTGACGAATGTACTGAACGCCAATCACTTTATGGTCAGTGCTGAAGCTGAAAAAGCGCTTCCAGTTGTCGGGTGCGCCCGGATAGGGTTG
>JAAUTJ010000016.1 GCA_012031475.1 Leptolyngbyaceae cyanobacterium SM1_3_5
TGGTGGCTCTGAGGGTTTGTTCGCTAGCGTAGAGTTCGGCGGCTTTTCGTCGGAGATATCAACGGCTTCAAAGCTACTTAAGTTGATGGGGTGAATGGCCAGCCAGGTATTCTCCAGTTGAAAAACCAGATGTTGTCTCGAATTTCGGTCTGGGCTGTTTTAGGAATTTGAAAGTGAAAGGGACGCTCTGCGGCGGGTCTGAGCCAGATCAGCAGGTTGCGATATTGCCCGATTTGATCGCCTTCTCGCTTACCGGGGCGGATGCGATCGCCCCCCGTATTCACGACAAAATAATCTACTCCCCGCTCTGAGTTATCTGCCATCAGCTTAAACGGACCTACATCTCCATCGGCAAAACTCGCGGCAACACTGCCCATTTGATAGGTTTGACCAAAGAAAGTAGTTTCCCAGTAAGCAGGCTTTTCGTCGCCCCCCTCTTTCCAGTTTTCATAAGTTGGTTTCGTCGCCAACAGTTCTACCGGACGGTCAAACTCGCGACGTGCCAGCGCCATAACAGCAAGTGGTGGACGGTAGGCACTGGTGATGACGTGAATTGCATCTCGTTCGGGTTCAGGATTGTCGCCAACAGCATCGCCAAAGTATTGCCAGAGCAATCGAGCGGCCGCTGACCCATAAACTACATTGCTAGAACCGTAGTCTCGCTTGGTAGGGCCACCAAAACCGCCCCGATAGTACTTGACTGCACCTGCGGCTGACATCCAATCGAGGGCTGCTTTAGCAAGCTGGGTGACTTCTGGATCTTTGGCAAAGTCATACAGATTGAGATAAGCAGAAAAGGTGTGACCGTGATAGTTTTCTGAATCCCACTCGCCCATGCCAATGTTATGAAGAGCTTGAACGTAGCGCTGAAGTTTCTGTTTATAAAGCTGGCGGGTTTCCTCGTTGTCTGTCTCTTCTGCCATCAGGTAAACAGCAATCTCTCGCATGGCTCTGAGGTTATCAGTATTGCGACTATCCACCCAGCCACCGCGCCGCTCAATGCTCCAGTCACCTCCGGTTCCCGTGCCGTTGCCGTAGAGCGGATGCGATCGCCCATTGGGGTCTTCCTCTGTCCAACGTTTTGCCCCCTCAAACATCCGCTGGCGATAGTCTGAGTCGAGCCATTCTCCAAAGAAGAAATATTTGCGAATTTGTCCTTTGAGTGTGAAAGCAAAATAGTAATCAATCCCTTCGGTGTGGGCATGGTCGCCCGCATCAACATCTTCATTTTCTAGAAAAGAGATCGCTTTCTCACGATTTCCAGCAAGGAAGTCAAACATTGCCAGCGGATAGGATTTCTTCTCATTTTCGCCACTGGTGTTGCCATAGTTCTGATCGGTGTAGTGTTCAATCGCTACGTTCGCTCGTTGCCAAAATTCTTCCTCTAGCTCTGCTGGCCACTCATTGCGAAATTCTGGTGCAACGGGCGGAGGATCTATCCGAATCAGTCCATTGGTGTCTGAGATTTCTGCTGCAACTGAGGCAGAAGGGCTGGGCACTGGAGAGGCAGGAAGATTGGGCGAAGTCGCTGGATTGCAGGCGATCGCCCCCCACTGCACTAAAGCAACCATCAGTCCAGCCATCAACCCATAGCGAAGCTTCGAGGGAAATTTCATAGCAAATCGCAGAAACTGATCGCCTCTATCTTGGCTAAAAATTCCGTAGCTCACCACCTTGACTACAGCTAGCGCTATAAATCTAACGGGACTGGGCGGATTCGAACCGCCGACCTAGCGCTTAGGAGGCGCTTGCTCTATCCATCTGAGCCACAGCCCCAAGTTCATAGCAATAATAGCAAGAGATGCAGGGGGGTTTGGAGAGTTTGACAAAAAGCTCCACTTCTTAGCCCTGAATTTCATCCCAATGGCGGATTAACTCGGCAACTGACCAGGCTTGAGCGATCGCCCCCTGGGGGTGGTGTGGCGGGTCACCGTCAAAAATTTCTGAAATCGAGCCGAGGCAAGCCTGATGCTGGAAATGTTCTAGCAGCGGCTCCCAGCTAAAGGGGAGCGGTTCAGCGCCGTAAAACCTGCGCCACGACCGGATGAATGGGCCAATCAGCCAACTCCAAACGGTGCCGCTGTGGTAGGCGCGATCGCGCTGCCAGAGATTCCCCTCATACCTGCCGATATAGTCTTTGTCGTTGGGTTCGAGCGATCGCAAGCCATAGGGCGTAAGCAGGCGATCGCGGGCTACCTGCAAGACTCTGCGCCCCTGATGTTCAGGAAAGCCACAGTGATAGAGCGATAGAGCGATGACTGCATTGGGGCGAATTTGCGGATCAGGGCGATCGGTCAGGTCAATTGCGTCATAGAAATAGCCCTGATGCGGATTCCAAAACTTTTGCAGTGAGGCTTTCACCTGCTCTGCCTGTTGTGCATACCGCCGCGACTGGTTAGTAAGGCTTGCTGAATCTGCCGTTGCTTCCTGGCGCAACCGCTCTGCCCACTGATGCGCCCAGCACAGAGCGGAATACCAAAGCGCGTTAATTTCTATCGCTTTACCCTGACGAGGTGTGACAGGTTCTCCATCAACCACGGCATCCATCCAGGTCAAAGCCACGCCCGGAGCCTCCCACGACACCAGGCTGTCAAACGCATCTACCCGAATGTTGTGAAGAGTACCTGCCACAAATGCCTTGTAGATGCGTCGCACAACTGGATATTGCTCTACCAGGAAATTCCAATCTTGAGTGGCTTCCAAATAGAGTCCTAGCGTTTCAATCCACCACAGGGCTGCATCAATGCTGTTGTAGAAAGGCTTGGCTCCTGCATCAGGAAACGCATTAGGAATCAAGCCATCGGCGCAGTAGTGACTAAATGTTTCTAGTAGCCCTCGGGCCAGGGCAAATCGTCGCGTTGCCAGCGCTAAACCGGGCAGCGCAATCAGCGTGTCGCGCCCCCAATCGTTGAACCAGTGATAGCCTGCAATCACCGTTGGGCCCTCAATCGAGGCGCGATATGCAATGAATTGATCGCCTGCATGAAGAAGCTGTCGCCAGAGGGCGGTTTTTTCTTTTGAGGTTTCGTTTGAGGTGGCGATCGCATCCTGGTAAAGCTCCTTGAAATGATGATCCAGGCGATAGGATTTTGCTTGAATCGCTCGCTCAAAGGTTTGGGAATCGGGCTGGGGGTCAGGCTGAATGGGGTCAGGCAAACAGACGCTCGCTTCCAGCGTTAGCGTTTCTCCGGGTTGAAGCGGCACAGTCAAATAGCCAGGACTGTACAGGTCTTCACAGTCGCCCAATCCCCGCTTGGTTTCCTCGGTGTAGCGATAGCTCCAGTACCACACGCCATCGGGCTGATAGGCTCCCTGCGACCAGCAAAGCTGCCAGCGGGTTCCTAGCCAGTCAGGACGCAAAGCCTGAAGCAATACGCGATGGGGCTCAACCCGTTGGGAGAAATTCAGGTTGGGGTCTTCTTGCTGCTGATGGTGAAAGTTGCGATCGCCCACTAGAGGACGCAGCTTAACCACTACAGGCTCTTTGCCTTGATAGCGATATTGAATCAATACCTGGTTGCGAAATGGGGGCTGACTTGCATCCCGATCAGGCAGTGATAACCCATAGGGAAGCACAATCTGGCGGGAAAACTGCCAGTCTGCCTGCCCCCACACCCAAGTTGGCACAGGCTCAAGCTGAAAGGATTGCAGCAGTTGATAACCCGAAGGAGCGATCGCCCCACTCACCCAAAAGTTGGTGCCCAGATCAAAGCGTCGTCCCGGTAACTCTAGCGTGGCATCAATCCGAGACAGCAACAGTGTCCGCTGTCCGGGTGGGTCAAGCGCCACCACCAGCCAGCCATGATAAGTCCGCGTATGGGCATCACAAACCGTACCGCTGGCAAAACTGCCCAGCCCATTTGTCAGCAGCCACTCTCTCGTATCCAATTCACCCATGCCCACATCAATAGACTAACGCCTGAAACCCCGGCAGTCCTGAATGGGGTGCGCCTCTCACAACCCGCTCATCTTACAACTGATTTAGGACTGCTACATTCCTGAAATGATTAATACCAATTCTTTAAGGTCGCATATTTTGAAGTGGGGTACGCTCCAAAATATGCAGCTTCACATAGAAACGGTATAAGGTCTTACAAACTTAAATTATCTTGATACTGGCAGTTTAAACCGACTCTCGATTCTGAAGTTTGCGATCGCCACAGGATTCACTATAAATTTGCACAGCAGAAAAATTGGTAGCTTTAAGCGAATTCTTACAGGCTATTTTTGAATTGCCAGAATGATGGCGTTACTCAAAATCGTTATGACTATGATATAGTCGTAACAGTTCGTAAATAAAGCAGTCGTTGCCTTTTGGGTGACTGTCTGACTGGCTTTTATCCAAGCGAACGTAGACGCAAGTTCATCTTAAGGAGAGTAAATTCATGACTTATCAGACAGAGGGATGCCTCCGGGTCGGTCAATCTGCACCCGACTTCACTGCAACCGCTGTGGTCGATCAAGAATTCAAGACCATTAAGCTGTCTGACTATCGCGGCAAGTATGTTGTATTGTTTTTCTATCCGTTAGACTTTACCTTTGTTTGCCCTACCGAAATTACCGCTTTTAGCGATCGCTTTAATGAGTTCAAGCAGCTAGGCACCGAGGTATTGGGCGTTTCCGTTGACAGTGAGTTTTCTCACTTAGCTTGGATTCAAACCGATCGCAAATCAGGTGGTGTAGGCGACCTCAACTATCCTCTGGTTTCCGACATCAAAAAAGAGATCAGCATCGCCTACAACGTACTGGAACCCGAAGCCGGAGTTGCTCTACGTGGACTGTTCATCATTGACAAAGATGGGGTCATTCAACACTCCACCATCAACAACCTCTCCTTTGGTCGGAGTGTTGATGAAACGCTGCGGACTCTGCAAGCAATTCAGTATGTGCAGTCTCACCCCGATGAAGTTTGCCCCGCTGGTTGGAAGCCCGGTGATGCAACCATGAATCCTGACCCTGTTAAGTCTAAGAACTTCTTTGCAGCCGTATAGCTGTAGGGTCACTTCCGTTAAAGAAGGAGAGAGCTAAGCTCTCTCCTTCTTTGGGTTTAAATAAAATCAATCGGAACTCTGTAGGCATGGCGAAAAAAATGTCGAAACGCCCACAGAGCATTCAGCAAAGTGTAGCTTCTTGTTGAAATGACGGATGGGCGAACATTTTCCCAGTCCATCTCTAAAAACGTTTCTTGAATCGGATTCATCTAGCGCAACTTTCTTAAACAACAAAACTCTCAACTCCGATCGCAGTATCGATCGCAATTTGAATCCGAAATTGGGTTCCGATCGCGCAGCGAAAGCGGCGGAGTTGAATTGAATTATCTTGACTGCGAGCCTGCACCGACTGCAAAACCTCTTCACTTTCTGCGGAGAGCAAGCTCAGGTTTAAGTTGGCAGGCAAAAAGGGTTCCCCCACGTTGGGCAAAACTCGCACCCGCACCGCAAATCGATCGTCTGCCTCGGCGGTTAAAATCAGCAGCAGCAGTACGGTTGCAGCTTCAGTTGTCTCTGATGGTTGAACGGTGACTTGCTTGATGCGCCGCACGATCGCTTCTGAAGTTGTCTCCTCGCGCAAACTGAAAGCAAGCTCTGGGGAGCCACTGATCAGAGACTCGATCGCCTGCCATCCGGTTTCAAATTGATTTTGCAGCCAAAGGCTCAGGGTTGTTACAGGATTGCTGATTGGCTCAGAAGCCATTGGATGCCGTCGATCGATCAGCCGCTGTCGCCAGTCTTCTCGTTCCATCAGCGCTCCCCACTCGCCAAACGGAAGTTCAAGGCGAGGGAGCGGTGCAGTTTCCAATCGATCGAGCCATCGCTCTACTTGCGCCATTGATGGTTGAGGCAGCATTGCAACGGGGGCGCGGGTTGGCTCAGTGGCTAGGTGGTGCATCACCCAAAGCACGTTCAAATCGGTAATCAGATTGCTGCTTGCCAGACAATAAGCGCGATCGCCAGGATCGTAATTTTCCGTAGTCTTCAACGCCTGATGCGTCGTGTATCCCCAGATGCTCAGCCACCGCTCGTCGGGGTCAACTTCGATCGCCAGGTAATAATCGCCAACCCAACTGGGAATGTCCACCCACTCTTGGGGCACTCGCAACTCCAGCCGATCGATCGCCTCACTGGGCACAAAAATCAGCCTGGTTTCTCCTAAGCGCAGCGCAAAACCGTTGACGAGTTCCCAAAAACCGGGCTGAGCGATCGGTTCGGTCTGCACCACTTCATCGCCAAACTTCTCGCGCAGCCAGGGCAACACGGTTTCCAGGCAAATTTGATTGAGATAGGCTTGCCACTGATTGCCGGGAATTGGTGCAGTCTGGCGCGGCCAAGCTGCGGAATGCACCTCGTCCGGAATCTCAAACCAGTGTGTTGATGAATCAAATAACAGTGTCATTAGCGATGCTCCTGCGAGAGAGCGGATTTAGTGTCGTACTGAACCTGAAGCCACTCCTCCAAAACCAGGCTCATTTGTTGTACTGCGGGCGATGTGAGCGAAATATGCAGCGTTTCCTGGCTCCACTGGGCGATCGCCTTCAGCAGAATTTCTTTGGTGCTGCTCAGTCGCCGTGAAACTGTATATTGCTTGATCTCAAGCTGCTGGGCGATTTGCTGCTGCGTCAGTTGCTGACCGTAATACAGCGCCAGCAGCGTTTTTTGTTGCGGATCAAGCTGCTCTAGAGCGTGATGCAAAATTTGGCTGACCTGAAGGGTTTGGGTTTGTCGCTCCTGAATTTCTTCCCAATCGATCAAAGTAGCCATTGGCGTATCCGAGCGATCGGGCAAATCATCTTGCAGTTCGCCTGAGCCGTCCTCAAACTTTTTCACGTTCAAAGAAGTGATGGGCGGACAAAGATAGGCGCGGACTTGCTTGGCGCAATCTTTCAGCCAGTTTTCCAGCGTGTCTGGATGAGTCAGGGAGTTTGAAGCAGACTGGCGATCGTAAAGCTGGGCGATCGCCTTCCAGGTGTTTGCATCGGGTACGGCAAGCTGACGGTTTGCCGCTGTCGGCGCATAAAGTGCCTTAAAACTTGTCCAGGCTAGGCGATACTGAGCGATCGTGTCGGGCGATCGTCCCGCCGCTTGCAGCGCTTCAATCAGGCATTTTTGGCTGACTTTTCGCAATAGCCCCCAGTCTGTGCGGCGGCTGGCTCCCTGCTGCTGACGAGAACGATCGCGAATCGTGTTGCTAAAGCTCAGAAGCGCATAGGTTTTGAGGCTGGCTCCCTGCTCAGAGCAATAGCTTTGCAAAACTTTGGGCAGCGTGCGATCGCCAGTTGAAAATAATCGGGTAGCTGCTCCAGTTCGTTCGCGCTCATTCGATGAGCCGCCCAGTAGCAGGTTTCCTGTAAATACGCGGCTAAATGTCCGACGGCAAAATCAGACTGCTGGCTTTGGTAGAGCCGATACCAGTGCAGCGACCAAAACGCCTCCCCTGAATGGGTTGCCTCCAGTTTGGTCTGGGCGATCGCCTGCTGCATACTGCGCTGAAGCCGAGAGTCGATCGCCCAGCCGCCAAAGCGATCGTTCACAAACTGAGCAAACGTCGAGAAGATCTCGATCATCCTCTGCCGCAACTGCATGGTCGATCGGGTGAGTACAGGATATTAAAGACAATAGGACGAGTTTTCTCAAAATCCAAGCTGCACAATTTCAGCAAAATTGTAGACACACAGCCCAAATCATCACAGCCAGTTACCCAGCAGCACATACGCCGCCCAGTAGAGGGGCGATCGATAGTCGGGATCTCGCAGGAGCGTCAGTTGAGCTTGACGCAACGCTTCGGTTTTGGAGAGGGCAGGACTGAGCAGGGCTTGATAGAACTGGCGAATGAAGCGGGCAGCCGACTCGTCATTCAGGCTCCACAGCGAGGCAAGCGTGCTGCGAGCGCCAGATTGAACCGCAACGCCCGCCAAGCCTAGAACGGCACGATCGTCTCCTGCTGCCGTTTCGCAGGCACTCAACACCAGCAGTTCGATTGCCTCGCGCCGTTCGTCTGCCGATCGCAGCAGTGCCCCAAATTCCTGCACTGCGATCGCTCTGTCCCAGGCCAGAATGAAGGTTTCATCAGCATTCGAGCTAAATTGACCGTGCGTTGCCAGATGCACGATCGCCGCAGGAACGCGATCGATCTGCGCTCTTAAGGCATCGCTGGTAAAGGTTTGATTGAGCAAAACGCGACTGGGAATCTCAGCTTCGATCGCCTGCAATTCCTGTTCGACATTTGTGAGCGCACTGAAGCCGCCGCGCTCTTCACTCAGTCCGGCAACGAGTGCCCGTAGGCGATCGCGCTCCAATGCTTGCGGCTGGAAAAGCTGCAATCCGGGCGTAAGAGCGATGCTGTATTTTTCAATTAAATAGTGGCTGCCATCATAGAGTGCAGCCATTGGCACGTTGCGAAGTGATCCATCAAGGACAAAGGACAGCGTTGCGATCGCTCCGCCTCCTTCGAGCGATCCAACTTGCAGGTCAGCTTCGATCGGGCGAATCAGCCAGTCATACACCTGCTGGCCTAGCTGCTTGCCCTGCACGGTAGTAAATGGTTTTTCTAAGTTTTGCCGCAGGTCGCTCAAGGTGGCTTCAACGGTGGATTGCGGCACGATCGCCGTGTACTGCCGCAGCGGTTGTCCCGGCAAGCTCAAGATCACTTCCAAACGGTCTTTGAGAATAATTGGGTAGAGGACGGCAGCGCGGGTATCGGGGATTTGATCGATCGCCACCTGCTGCCCCTCCAAACAGGCGGTGCGAAAAAAGTTGTCGAGTTCGGCAAGCTGAAGCGACTCGATCACCTGACGAGCCTGCCGCAAATTTTCCTGACTGGCAGGACTGGAAGCGATCGGACGACGCAGCAGCAGTTCCACCAGATCGCGATAGACTGGCTCGACGTTCTCGCGAAACGAAAACTGAAGATCCGGGCTGGTTGCCAGCAAATCACTCCGCAGCGATCGCAGCGTCTCAAAGGCGGCTTGGTAGGCGGCGATCGCTGCTTCGACTTGATCTTGCGCCTTAAGAATGCGACCCAACTGCCACTGCCACTGATAGGCAATATCGGCAGCGTTCACCGCCTGAGCCAGTAAGAGCGATCGCTCGGTCAGCGATCGTGCCTCTGTCCACTGCTGCGTTTGTTCATATAGGCTACCAAGCGTGCCCAGCGCATAGGCTTCAGCGCGATCGTCGTTCAAGTCTTGGGCGTGCAAAATGGCAGGCGCAAGGATTTGAGCGATCGCAACTCGATCGGGCGGCTCAAATTTCATCAGACTCCGCGCCAGATTGATCCGGGCATAAATTGCGGCTCGACTGGGCGGCAAATCAAGCTGCGGTTGAATTGTGGACAAGAGCGATCGCGCCTCATTCCACTGCTGCGCTTCGACGAGTAAGCTAAACTGATTCAGATTTGCCTGAAGCTGGATCAGCGGTGGTGCTGCGCTTCCAGCCTGCTGGTAGTAGCTTAATGCTGCATCAGTCTCCTGTTGCGATCGCGCCACGTTGCCCAGGCTGATCAAAATTATGCGGGTATCTGCGGGTGCAACGGACTGTGCGATCGCCAAACTCTGCTCTAGAACTCGTTGCGCCTCAGTAAAGTCTCCGGTCGATCGCAGTACATCGCCCAAACTGCGGAGCGTCCTTGCCTTCAAAGCCGAATCGGGTTGAGAGTCGAGCGATCGCTCAATTTCGCTCAGCGTTTGCCTTGCCTGAAGATATAGCCCCAACGCCTGCTGCGCCTGCACCTGATTCAGCAAACTGCCAATCCGTTTTTCTTCATCACCTGCGGCGGCGTACAAGGCGGTTGCCTGTCGCCAATCGTCGATCGCAAGTTCGGCTTGTCCCTGAGCAAACTGAAGCGTTCCCTGCGTATTCAAAATTTGGGCGAGAACAAGCTGCTGCTCTGAGGCTGGCTGTTCTAGAGTCAAGGGAAGCGATCGCACCAGGTCGAGGCTGGTGGCGATCGATCGTTCCGCCTCATCCCACGCGCCAAGCTGCTGCTGTGCCAATGCCAGATAGCCCAGCACTCTTGCCTGACTGAGCGAATCACCTCGCGCTGCATACGCTGCCGCTGCCTGCTGCCAAAATTCTGCGGCTTGGGCAAATCGTCCTGACTGATAGTGCGATCGCCCCCGCTGGACGAGAGCAGACTGAGCGATCGCAGTGGACGAAATTGCCCGCTGGCTAAAACTCAATCCGCAAAACAGCAGCAATCCAAGCAGCAGTCCGATGAAGAAACGGCGCGATACCTTTCCGGGAGCGCTTTGCGGTCGATTACTCATGCGCCAGCACCGGATCGCATTCTGTCACCGTGCCGATTTCACGCGGGATGGCAGTTGGAGCGGCGGCGGTTAGAATCATGTTTCCTTGAGGGCTGACGATCCAACCCTGAGCTTCGATTAAGGTGGCGGGTGGCAAGTTGGGCGACTCGATTGCCTGGGGCGGCGCGATCGCGGCATCAGATTCACCTAAATCTTGCCAGAGTTCTTCTGCAACCAGCGGATCGGCCGGATTGGTAGGCAAGCCGCCTCGGCCCGTATTGACAAAGCGACTGCGGCTTTCCTGTGCCTGACAGTTTTGAGCAAGGGGCGGCGAACTGAAATCCGTCGGCAAAGTCACGGTTCCGGCGATCGGGACGACGATCGGGGTATTGATAGTGATAGTTCCCTGGACACCTTGAGCCGAGGTTGCGGTGATATCACTCTCGGATGTCAACGCTGGTCGAGCAGTAATGCCAAAGATACCTTGAGCCTCGATCGTCACGATTCCGCCGCGACCTGTGAAAGCATTTGCCGTAATATCGCTATTGCTAAAGCGCGGAGAAGCCAGAAAATCGGTTTCGATCGCAATGTTACCGCCGTTGCCGCCCGCTCCGCCTGTTCCTGCTGTAGTCGTAATGGTGCTGTTGTTTTGCAGCAAAATCAGATCGGCACGCAGAGTAATATTGCCGCCGTTCGTCGATCGCGTTTCAGTAGAAATAATGGATTGATCGTCTAGCTCAATGATGCGGGCAGAGATTAGCAGGTTTCCAGCCCGTCCGGTTCCGGGACCGAAGTTGCTAATTTGAGTGTTGTTGCGGAGGCTCAAGCGATCGGCATAAATTTCTAAACTACCGCCGTCTCCAGTGGGAAGACCTGGCACGATGACAGAAGTATTGCCACCTGCATTGATGCTAGTGAAGCGAGGAAAAGGTCCTTGTAAATTTGGGGTGTTAAATAGCTCAATGGTGTGCGCTCGAATCAGTATCCCACCCGCATCGCCCGCGCCAAATGTTGCTACCTGAATGAAACTGTTGTCGCTGATACGCAGCAGCCCCGTTTCAACAGTGAGTTGTCCTCCTCGTCCGGTTGCATCTGGGTTGACTTGAGTGGTTAGCCCACCCGGAAAGTTGCCCAGTGGATCAACCGATCCGCTGAGGATGATTGAATGGGTGGCACGTACCGTTAAATCTCCAGCATCACCTGCGGCAAACGTCGTTGCTTCAACTTCCGTATTCAGAACCGTCATTGTTCTAGCGTCGATCGTGACATCGCCCGCATCGCCATCGCCGTAAGTTGAAGCAAAAATAGCACCTCGATCGTCTAGCAGTTCAACCGTATTGATCGTTAGGTTCCCACTATCGCCTTCTGCCTGCGTTCCCGCATACAAACCGCTGTCTTGCAATCCGCTACCGCTCAGCCTCATCGATTCAGTCGCATTGACTGTAATATCGCCACCGCCACCGCCGAAGTTGTAGGTCGTTACCAGTCCGCCCTCTCTCATGATCAAGTGTTGAGTGTTCAGCACAATATCGCCTGAGACACCCGCGCCTTGAGATTCACTGGTAATGCTGCTGGCATAGACGGGAGCGATCGAGTCTCCGAGCAGCCTCAAAGAATCAGTAGCATTAACCGATAGGGTTCCTCCTGTCCCTTCACCCTGCGTAATCGAGAGTAGGGCTGCCCCGCTGCGTAAAGTTACTCCTCTACCCTGTACCTGAATCGCGCCGCCGCTTGTCCCACTGACATCTGCCACAGCGCGATCGCGCATCTCAATGTTGCCGAACCGATTGATTGCGGCATAGTCAAAAGCGTATCCTTCTGGTGCGGTGGAAAGGCGCACCAGACCGGGCTGCATCACACTGCCTAACGCAATTTGTCCAGATTCAGATCTGAGGCTGCCACCCTGCAACCAGAGATTACCGCCAATCAAGGCCAGCGTTTGATCGCGATTCACCTGCAAACCCGGACTGTCTACCCGAACTGTGTCTGTGTCAGGGTTATAGCTGAGGTTGTGTCCTGTGCCGCGCACCGTCAAGCCACCCGGATTTGCACGAAACTGCAAGCCAATTGGTGTGCTGATCGTGAGTAGAGGTGGAGCTTGTGGATTGGCAGCGCTAAAGGTGAAACCATCGTTAAATATAACGCCCGCTGCTGAACTTGCCACAAACGAGCCACCGACATCGAGACGGGCATTGCGTCCAAATAAAATCCCGTTGGGATTGAGCAGAAACAAGTCAGCGCTACCTGCTACGCCCAGTGTGCCGTGAATCTCCGATCGACTCGTTCCCGTCACGCGACTGAAAATGCGATCGATCCCGTTGGGCGAAGCAAAATAAACCCGCTGCCCATTGTCAACGTTGAACGCCTCGAAGCTGTGAAATAAGTTGCCGCCGCGCTGACTGCCGCCCTCAATTTGATCACTCCGCCTGCCGTTTACTAATACATCGCGCTGAATGTTCGATCGCTCGCTGCCCAAGCTGGCATCGGGCACAATTTGAGCAAGCGTAGCAGGCTGGTTGAGATAAGCGATCGCCCCCGCAAATAACAGCAAGAAAACCGATTGCGCCACGCTTCCAGAACGGGATCGAATCACGGACAACCTCAGATAACGTAGATTTGCGGAGAAGTCCCTAGACTTGAATCAAACGATACCTTGTCTAATCGAGGTTTTGAGCGGCGGCTCATTTTTCTTTACCGAGCAAACTTCCTCATCGATCGCAATTCCTTATCGATCGCACAGGGTCAAATTGCCTTGACTGGTGGGGCGATCGTCTGACACCCAACCGCGAACCGGAGATTGAATTTGTACCCAGTTGCGGCCTTCGTTTTCTTGAATGATGGCCGGAAAAGTGGACGGTGTGATTCTCGATCCATTTCTCACCGTTCGCAAAATGCGGCTGCGGGTGGAAGGCTCGGCGCGAATGTTGAGTCCGCTGCTGTCGATCGCTCTGACATACAAACAGTTCACCGTCTGATCGCCCAAAATGGCCGTGCTGCTGTAGGTATAAGCAAATCGCCCGTTTTGCCAGCAGCCAAACTCGACTCTGCCCGTGCCCATTCGATACACCGAATTCGTCAAACGGAACCAGTAATTTGCAGGCTCACCCGCGCCTGCTTCTGTACAAATTGCCTCAAAATCCATAAATCCGCCCAGTTCTGAATTGGAAAATCCAGAATCGAAGTTTGCCCCTGCAATTTGCGATCGCGGAAACCACAAACCCCATCCAGCCTGTGGTGGACTGCCTGCCCCGTTAGGATCACTTGCATCGGCGATCGCTTTAGCAGACAGAATCGATGTGGTCAGGAGGGCGATCGAAGCGATCGCAGCCAACCGTTTCACCGTGTCACGATAGATCATATTGAATCTCCAATTGAACTTCTAATCATCAAATTCTGCAAACGATCGCACGAACTGAGGTTGCCGTGCGATCGTGTCTCTGGGGCGATCGATTTAGAACGGTGAGGCGACAGCGAAGATGTCGGTTGCAGCGAGGTCAGGATTGCCGACCAGCGTGGCGATTTGTACTTGACCGACTCCGCCCTTACCGTCTACGTCGTAGAACAATGCACCGTTGCGTTCGTTGTAGACGAAGCGATCGTTCTGGTCGAGGGCTTGCGTTCCTTTGACAAACTGATTGGGCAGCAGCCTGCCCGTTCTGAGGCCAGGAAAAACATCCAGATCCACAATGAGCTTGTCGCCCTGTTCCTTGTTAAAGTCCTGGATGCGATCGATCCCCGATCGCGGAGCGCTGAGGACAAAGGAATCGGCTCCCGCACCGCCAACCATCACGTCTCGACCTGCACCGCTGAACAGAATGTCGTTTCCAGCCGCACCGTTCAGCACATTCACGCCTGCATTACCAATCAAGATATTGTTGGCACCGTTACCTATGCCTCTAGTGTTGCCCGAACCTGTCAGAGTCAGATTCTCAACATTTGCCCTCAACGCATAGCTAACCGAAGCTTTCACCGTGTCTAACCCAGCACGGGCGGCTTCAATCGCTACATCTGTGGCATCACCAATGATGTAAGTGTCGTTGCCTAGCCCCCCCTTGAGCGTATCGGTTCCCCCTCTACCGTTGAGGATGTTGTTGCCTGCATTGCCAGTGAGGACGTTGTTGAGTGCATTGCCTGTGCCGTTGCGGTTGCCTGCACCCGTCAAGGTCAAGTTTTCAACGTTGGCTCCCAGCACGTAGCTGACTGAGGCTTGCACGGTGTCGGTTCCAGCATTGGCGGCTTCGGTCACGACATCTGAGGCATTGGTAATGATGTAGAGGTCATTGCCCAACCCGCCTTCAAGTTGGTCAGTTCCTGCGCCACCGTTGAGTGTATCGTTGCCAGCCAAGCCTCTGAGCGTGTTTGCGGCATTGTTGCCAATCAGTTTATTGTCTAGCTCGTTGCCCGTGCCATCGATCGGCGTGGTGCCATCCGGTTGCAGTGTGAGGCGTTCAAGGTTGTCACCCAGCGTATAGCTAATCGAAGACACAACCAAATCGTTGCCCTGGTTTGCACTTTCAACGACAACATCCTCAGCATCATCGACGATAAAGGTATCGTCCCCTTCGCCGCCTTCCATTCGATCGCTGCCCACCCCGCCATCCAGCGTGTCATTGCCGCCATTGCCCCTCAACTCATCGTTGCCCGCCAAGCCGCGCAGCGTGTTTTGAGCGTTGTTGGCAACAATGAGGTTATCTAGCTCATTCCCGGTGCCATCGACCGGGGTGGTATTGTCAAAACGAGCACTGATCGCCAGCCGTTCTATGTTTGCCGGCAGCGCATAGCTCACCGTCGTCACAACAACATCATTGCCCTGTCCGGGATTCTCAACAACGCGATCGAGCGGAGTATCTACATAGAATAGATCGTCTCCTTCGCCACCCTGCATGAGGTCACGGCCCGTGCCGCCGTCCAACATATCATTGCCTGCTCCTCCTCGCAGTGAATCATCGCCTGCCAAGCCCTCGATCGTGTTGTTACCTGCGTTGCCAATCAAAACATTGTTGAGCGCGTTGCCTTTAAGGTTCAGGTTTCCGTTTGGTGCCGCAAGGGTAGCGTTCTCAACATCCGGCGTTCGCTCCAGGTTGAAGCTGATGAAACTTGCAACTGAATCTTCACCGCCATTGAAAAGCTCAAAGACGGTATCGAACTGACTATCTACAACGAAAACATCATCGCCCTCGCCGCCAACGAGAAAATCGTTGCCGCCGCGACCATCAAGCAGATCGTTGCCGCCCAGTCCAGAAATTGTGTCGTCACCGTCGGTTCCACGCAGTTCGTTGTTGTCGTTGTCGCCAGTAAAAACTCCCATGATCGTTGCTCCTTGAGTGATGTGATTGAAGCCGCTTGGCTCCTTACTTCACTCATGCGGGCAGGTTTTGGCACTTATGCAGTCCGAGGCGATGAATTTTGAAAAATTATCGAGGTGTACAGCAAGAGGCGATCGGCTGATCGGCGACTGCTTCGAGTCCAACCTGTTGCAGCAACTCATTCCAGGCAGTTTCAGCCTGGGTCGGATCGGTTTGCCGCAAATCGGCCAGCGTTGTCAAAGCGTCGTACCAAAAGCCGAATGCAGCATACAGGCGCGATCGCTCCAGCGAGGTTGCCGCTACTAGTTGCGCTTGCTGTTCAGGTGTGAGGGGCGATCGCTGCACACTTCCCTGCACAAACACCGAGTCTGAAGGGCGAGCGGGATTGCAATAGATCGCCAATGTCCAAAAATATGGTATGCCGGGTTCGATCGCAGGCGCGGTTTCAGGCACGGCCAGGCGGATCAGTCCGGGCTGCGTATCAGCGGTGAATTGAGTCCGGTAAACTTCCTGATCGGTGGCATCTTGCAGGACAAATTCGATCGCCGTTGCCGTCAAAGCACTCGGCAGGTAAACCCAAATCGTCGGATGCTCACTCGCCGTTAAGCCCCAGACGCGCCCCTCGCTGCTGGGAACGATCGCCCTCAAGCTCTGATATTGCTCACAGTTGCCTCGACTCGCGCCCCCTTGCGATCGCCCCCTCGGTGCGCCCTGATCGGTGGGCGGCGGTGGAGCGTTGAAGATAATTGGTGACGGGACAATCGATGGATTTGCAAGGAGTGGCGGCTGATTTGCCATAAGACCCAGGCAAGTTGCCATCCAGAAATAGCGCGATCGCAGCGGCAATCTAGTTTGTTTCGTCATGCTGGCTATCTCCTGAATGTGGAAGTGCGATAGACGACAGCGCTGCCCGATGCCATCAGTCCCAGTCCTGCCGGAATCAGCGGAACCCAATTGCCTTGCACCAACAGCAGCAAGCAAGCTCCCGTCAGGAAACCCAGCCCACCTACCATCAGCAGCCCTTGATGCAGCGGCGATCGCCCCCATCTTATCAGCAGCATTCCCCCCGCTGTCCATCCCCAAATCCAAAGCCCTTCTGCCCACTGCGGCCAAACTGAAAGCAGCGGACGGCGATCGAGAACGGCACTGAGAATTTGACTTGCCATTTGCGCTTGTAGAAATATGCCTGCCACCTGCTGCGATCGCGTATTGCCATAAGGCGTAAACCAGATATCCTGACTGCCGACTGCGGTAACGCCAATCAGCACGATGCGGTCTTGAATCTGGGCAGAACTGACTTCGCCGTTGAGCAGTTGCGTCAGCGAAACCGAGGGGGCGATCGTCTGGGGTGGACGCGATCGATAGTTCAGCAAAAGCTGATTGCCACGAGTGTCGATCGACTGATAGCCGCCTGTTTGGTCTTGCAGTCGGTGCAAGATGAGATCGCCAAACTGCAAATTGCCGTCAGCACTGAAGCGGGCAGAAATTCTGGCTTTGGCAAGGTAGCTGAACACAAGCTGCATATTAAAGGCGTAGGGAGCCGTGCAGGATGCCGCAGGGTCAGGAGACAGCAGCAGCAGGTGTCGCCGCAAAATGCCATCCTCATCGGTGACAAAATCGCTGAAGCCGATGCGATCGCTCGGAACTTCTAGCGGCGGCGCAATGCCGATCGGGTCGTCTGCACCAGCCGCACTTTTGCAAACCCCAAAGAGGCGGCGATCGCTCCGCAGTCGATTGGCAAGCTGCGGCAGATTGGAATTGACTGCAAAATCTCGGTAGATATCCAGACCAATGACCCGCGCAGATTCCAGCTTTTCCAACGCCTGATTGAATGCCGCATCTGAAAGCGACCCGCGCCGATCGCTGGCGTTTTGCGCCTGAATATCTGCCTCATCAATCGTCACAATCAAAAAGCGATCGTCCGGTGCTTCCGGTGGGCGCAGCGTCAGTAATTGATCGAATGCCCACAGTTCCGCAGGCTGAAGCAATCCAAGCGATCGCACTCCCAACAGGCAACCCGTCACCAGCAAACTGCCAGCCAGCAGAAAACGCCAGCGCAGCGATCGATCCCCCCGGAGGAGCGCTTCGCGGTCGGGCAAAGATTGGGCTGGCTGCGGTTCCCTACGCCACTCTCGCCAGCTTTGCGGCACTTCAGCAGGATTTTGACAGAGAACGGGCAGCCAGGTTGCGCCCGGAAACTCGGTTTCGAGTGCCTGCAACTGTTCACGGGCTTGCCGCACTGAGCCATAGAGCGATCGCCCATTTGAGAAGGCAATCAGAAACGATTTGAGGAATGCTTGGGCGACGCGATCGGGTACAGGTTCGCGCATGACGATCACCTGCGGAATTTGCAGATCGGCTAAGTCCCACGCCAACCCTAAACCGTCGCAGGAATTAAAAATCGCTAGCTTCAGCCCGGATGCGATCGCCCGCTTTAGCCCATAGCGCAACTGCTCGATCGTCAGGCTCGTCGTCGGATTGACCTGAATGCGCCCCACCCCTCGACTCGAACTGTGTCCCGCAAAAAACAGCAGATCCCAGCCCTGCTGCCAAAGCTGCTCGGTCAACTGCTCAACATCCGGCTGAATCAACAGTTTCAAGTTTGTATTTGGAATTGCCGCTAAAAGCTGGCGATCGCGCTCAATGTCAATGCCCTGCTGGTCTCCCAAAATCGCCAAAATATTGATGTGCGATCGAGTCACTGTGGATGTTTTAGCAGCGCGAGAATATTCTGGCAAACTCAGCGCCAGTTCTGCCTGGGGATAATCTTCAAAAAACTGCCACAGATGCCAGGGTAGACGTAACAACGTGCGATCGACGGCGGTAAAAATGCAGCGAATTTCATCAGTTGGCGATAGGTGAGTCCGCAGTTGGCGATCGATCGCTGCAAACGATGCTGCACTCAGCCAAATATCGATCGCTTGCTGCACCTCGCGCCCGCACTCGTGAAACTCAGCCTCCGAAATTTGCGTGACTGCCTGATCATCGTCGTCAATTTCATCTTAGATCGCACCACAGGCGATCGCGTGCGCCAACCTTTATAGACATACAGTGCCGCATAAAGCCGCCGCCAGCGCTGATAAAGCTGATGTAGCTCCGGTGCGGGCGGCAGACTGCCCAAAAACTGCATCGGTGTCGCAGAGCCGGACTGCCAAAGCTGAGCAATCACAGTTGGGCAACCTTGTGCGAAGCTGCCCTGCGTGAAGTTGAGAGCGACAAGCTGACTCATGAAGCAGTAAGCGATCGATACATCCTACGGTACTACGGTACTCCCCAGGAACATCGCCACCATCTCAAATGGGGATAATCGCAAATTGGGGATAATCGCCATAATCTGTGGAGGGCGAACGGCCGTTCGCCCCTACCCGACCTGACCTGGGTCAAATACCCATTGATCGCCCACCATTGTCTCTAACCGTTGAATTAATCGGGGCAAAAATACTGCCGGGTCGTTAAGCTGCTGCTGTTCCCTCCACTGGCTCAGCGCCTCCATGCTCTCAAGCTGAATGCCCTGAGCCGCTGCTGCCATTGCTAAAAGCTTAATACTAGTGGTTTGCAGGTCATTCAATTGGGGATGCCCTTCGCCTCGTGCCCCACAGACAAATAGGGCGGTAGTCGCCAGCAGTGCTTCTAGCTCATCGCCCTGGGGCACCTGGTTAAAGAAGAAACGCAGCAGGTTGACCAGATCGGGGAGGGGAGTTTGGATGCGTAGCCCCAACCAGAGGGCTTGTGCCAGGTAGGGAATAGCGTTTTCCTGGTCTGCAACACTCAAGTTAGATAGAACCGTAAATAAATCAGCAAATGATCTTGCCTGCCCCAATGCTTGAGCAGACTGGCGCAGGACATCTAGCGCTTTTGCCGTATTTCCCGCTTGAAAGGCTAAGTGCGACAAGTTGTTGAGCGTCGCCGCTTTGCCCTGCACATTGCCGATCGATTCTTTGAGGTCTAAGGACTGCTGATAGAGGGCGATCGCCTGCTCCACCTGCCCCTGTTGGGCGTAGATGCCTGCCAGTTGGTGCAA
>JAAUTJ010000480.1 GCA_012031475.1 Leptolyngbyaceae cyanobacterium SM1_3_5
CAGGATGCCGCTGCCTACAACAATCGCGGCAATGCAGAGGCGGGGGTCGGGCAGGTGGGAAGAGGCGATCGCGGACTACCTGTATGCTGCCGATCTTGCGCCCGATTACGCTTTCGCCCGCGCCAACTACGCACTTGCCCTCTACCAGTCCGGCCAAAAGGACGAAGCACTCCGCACGATGAAAAATCTGGTTCGCAAATATCCCCAGTTTGCCGACATGCGAGCCGCGCTGACTGCGGTTTTGTGGGTGGATGGGCAGCAGGGCGAAGCGGAAAGCAACTGGGTGGCCGCGATCGGACTCGATTCGCGCTACAAAAATCTGGACTGGGTGGCAAACACGCGCCGCTGGCCTCCCGCGATGGTGACGGCACTCGATCGATTCCTCCACCTGAAATAAAACCCATCGCTGACCCCGCCTCCGCACAGACGGCGAGATCTCGCGTCTCTACACCCAACACCCGACACCCGACACCCGACACCTAAATCCAGCTATCATAGCGGTTGTTGTAGCGACGATCAGTATGGGTAGGCAGCGGCTTCTCTTGGCGTTTATTTTGGCGCTGACGATTTTGGCGATCGGGATCATCGTCAGGGTTCCAGCCCGATTAGGACTTGATTTGCAGGGCGGATCTCAGCTAACGCTTCAGGTGAAAACCACTGAAGCCGTTCCTCAAATTGATGCCAACAAGCTGGCGGCAGTGCAGGAGGTGATCGAAAATCGGATCAACGGTTTGGGCGTGTCCGAGGCGATCGTGCAGCCCGTTCCCGATCGCGCTCAACTGCTTGTTCAGCTTCCGGGCGTCAGCGATCCCGCAGAGGCGGAGCGAGTTTTGGGCGGCACGGCGCAGCTTGATTTTCGATCGCAACGCGCCGGAACCGAAACAGAATTTCCTGCCCAGTACCAGCAATTGCTGCTGCTCAGAGCCGAACGCGATGCTTTGAGAGCCAGCGGCGATCAAGCCCAGATTGCCGAAAATCAAGCGGCGATCGATCGGGCGCAAACGGCGATCGCTGCTTTGTTCGACAAGACGGGCTTGACGGGTGATCAACTGCAAGACGCGCAGGCGATCACTCTGGGCGGCAACTCGTGGCAGGTCGAAATTTTCTTTAATCAAACAGGCGGCGACAAGTTCGCGGAAATCACCAAAAACATTGCCGGAACCGGACGTGGGCTGGGCATTTTCCTCGATAACGATCTCATCAGCGCTCCCAGCGTCGAGGTCAAATACGCCGAAAGCGGCATTAGCGGAGGTCGCGCTAGCATTTCCGGCGGCTTCAATGCCCAGTCAGCCAGCGAACTCGCCGTACAGCTTCGCGGTGGTGCCCTGCCCGTTCCCGTCGAAATTGTCGAAAACCGCACGGTCGGCGCGACTCTGGGACGCGACAGCATCCAAAGCAGCATCTACGCAGGACTGGCGGGACTGGCGCTCGTCTTGATCTTCATGGTGGTTTACTATCGCCTGCCCGGACTGATTGCCGACATCGCGCTGGTGATCTACGCGCTGTTGACCTTCGCGATTTTCACCGTCTTGGGCGTGACGCTGACCTTGCCGGGAATTGCCGGATTCATCCTCAGCATCGGGATGGCTGTAGACGCGAACGTGCTGATTTTTGAGCGGACGCGGGAAGAACTGCAATCGGGGAAAACGCTGTATCGATCGGTCGAATCCGGCTTCTACCGCGCCTTCTCCAGCATCTTGGACAGCAACGTGACGACGCTGATTGCCTGTGCTGCTTTGTTCTGGCTGGGGGCGGGACTGGTGAAAGGCTTTGCTTTGACACTGGCCTTGGGCGTCGGCGTCAGTATGTTTACGGCCTTGACCTGTAGCCGGACGCTGCTGCTTGTTGCCCTGAGCATTCCCGGCCTGCGGAAGCCCCAGCTTTTTGCTCCCAATGTTACTCCTGCGAACGTTACTCCTGCGAAATCATAAGAGGCGGTCATGAAACTGCGAGTTATCAAACAGCGATCGCTCTGGTGGACGATTTCGATCGCCATCATCCTTAGCGGACTGGTCGCAATGGGCATTTCCTGGACGCGCCCAGACATTCGAGCGCCGCTGCGCCCCGGACTCGATTTTGTCGGCGGAACGCGCCTCCAGCTAGAGCTAGACTGCAACCAGCCTGGATGCGACAATCCGATCGACCTGGGCGAAGTGCGCGACATCCTCAACGAGCAAGGATTGGGCAACAGCAGCATTCAAGTGGTCGATCAGCATGGACTCTCTGTCCGCACCTCGGCCTTAAACGTGGATCAGCGCGGCCAACTGGTTAACGCTTTGCAAGAGCGGATCGGCCAGTTCGATGCGGGTGCAACCCAAATCGACACAGTGGGACCAGTCGTCGGACGACAACTGTTTCAATCGGGCTTGCTCTCGCTGCTGGTTTCGTTTGTCGGCATCACCCTCTACATGACGATCCGCTTCCAGCTTGACTACGCGCTTTTTGCGATCGTCGCCTTATTCCACGATGTTTTGATCACGGTCGGGATGTTTTCGATTCTTGGTCTGGTGGCAGGCGTGGAGGTGGATAGCTTGTTTATCGTTGCCCTGCTGACGATCGTGGGCTTCTCGGTCAACGATACGGTCGTAATTTACGATCGCATCCGCGAAACGATTCAGCTTCATCCCGATCGCCATATCAACGAAATTGTCGATGGTGCCGTCAATCAAACCTTGACGCGATCGATCAACACGACGCTCACCGTGTTGCTGACGCTGACAGCGATTTTCCTGTTCGGCGGCGAAACCCTCAAATATTTCGCCCTTGCCCTGATCATCGGCTTCACGATGGGCGCGTATTCAAGCATTTTTATCGCCAGTACGCTGTTAGCGTTGTGGCGCGAACGG
The DNA here is from genome assembly GCA_012031475.1 of Leptolyngbyaceae cyanobacterium SM1_3_5. GTDB lineage: Bacteria > Cyanobacteriota > Cyanobacteriia > Elainellales > Elainellaceae > JAAUTJ01. Next base: position 2,847 of record JAAUTJ010000480.1, read on the forward strand.
ACAGGACAAGCGATCGCCATTCCTGCCGCTGACCCAATCGACGCGGATGCCTGAAGCCGATGGTCAAAGATCCCCTCGCCCCGATCGATGCCGAGCCTGATCTCCTGCTGGCACAGCAGATGCGCCGCCTGCATAAGGTGACGGTGCAGGGTCGCTGGTCAGTGGCGATCGCGGCTTGGCTGACGATCGGCCTGCTAAGTTTGTGGCGGTTGCGATCGGATTTTGCGCTGTGGCGCGAATATTTCACCTGGGCAGCGGTGCGCTATGGCTTGGCGTTCAATCCGTTGAGTGCGATCGGACTGGCGACCTGTGTGGGCTTGACGGTTTCGGTTTTGCTGTGGCAGAGCCGCAATATTTTGTTTGGCATTTCCCAGCGGCAAGTGCAGCGTTTGAAGAAGCAGGTTTTGCAGATTCGGCAGCAGGGGTCGAGCCATCCGCTGTGGAAGCGAGTGATGGATGAACCCAAGTGAGGAATGGTTGGGAGGAAGCCTTAAGACTCACGCTTAAATCAGCGCACAGCCATATCCACTGCTGCCAAATTGAAGAACTACAACTGAGCTAACAGACCAAAGCTGATCAACGTGGAAAAAAGCGATCGCCCTCCTCTCGAAAAGCGATCGCCCTCTTCAATTCTTCAGGCTTGGATACCAATACCCAACCCGTACAGACGCGAGATCTCGCGTCTAGTAATCAAAGTCGCCGCCCATTCCGCCGCCAGCGCCAGCGCCAGCCGCATCCTTGGGTTCCGGTTTGTCCACGACGATGCACTCGGTGGTGAGAACCATTCCGGCGATCGAAGCGGCATTTTGCAAAGCCGATCGTGTCACCTTCGCAGGGTCAACGATGCCCGCCTCGAACATATCCACGAACTCGTTGGTTGCAGCGTTGTAGCCGACGTTGAAGTCCTTTTCCTTGACGCGCTCTGCGATCACGGCACCGTTTTGTCCGGCGTTTTCAGCGATGCGCTTGAGGGGAGCGGCCAGCGATCGAGCCACGATCATTGCGCCGATCAGTTCTTCTTCCTTCAGGTTGGCGGTTGCCCACTCTTCCAGCTTGGGCGAGAGGTGCGCCAAAGTGGTGCCACCACCGGGAACGATGCCTTCTTCAACTGCGGCCTTGGTTGCGTTGATCGCGTCTTCGAGGCGCAGGACTCCGGCCACCACCGCTTCGTACGTCGCGCGATCACGCACATCCAGCGTGTACAACAACGGCTTCCCGCCCGCCGCCGCCACCTTCGCTGCCGCCGTTTCCAGCGCATCCGGCCGCATATCCGCCATCCCCAGCGTCCACCCATCCCGCGCCAGCGCCAGACACAGCGCCTCCCCAAGGCCCGAACCAGCCCCGGTAATAAACGCGCGCTTCAGCGGATACGACTTCGAAAGTGCCCACATGGCCACCGGTCTCCCTACAGAATCCGCATTGTCGCAGCCCCACCCGCGGCCACGCAAATGCCATTGGGGCGCTCCGCGCTACTTCTTGGGGCGGGCGAACAAGCGCTCAACCGTCTGCAGCGGGAGGAACAGGTGAAGCGGTGCGTCGAGAAAGGGTTGGAAGCCATAATTGAGGTAGAAGTGCTGTGCTGCTTCATCCACGGCGTGCACCTCCACGGCCATTACCGCCATCTCCGAGGAGACAGCGACCACACGGTGCAGGGCATCCATGAAGAGGA
>JAAUTJ010000481.1 GCA_012031475.1 Leptolyngbyaceae cyanobacterium SM1_3_5
CGAGCCGCCGCCCTGCGCTATCTCGAATCCCAAACCGCCCCGATCGTGGTCAAAGCCGACGGACTGGCAGCGGGCAAGGGCGTGACGGTAGCCGAATCGATCGATCAGGCAAAGGCTGCGATCGATGCCGCTTTCGATGGACAGTTGGCGCGGCGGGCAGTTGCGTTGTGATCGAAGAATTCCTCGCAGGTCAAGAAGTTTCAATTCTCGCGCTCACGGACGGCCTGACGATTCGCCCGCTCTTGCCCGCGCAAGACCACAAGCGAATCGGTGCAGGCGACACCGGGGCGAACACGGGCGGCATGGGTGCGTATGCTCCCGCGCCGATCGCTACACCTGCCCTGATGGATCGCATTCAGCAGGAAATTTTGGAGCCTGCGATCGCCACCTTGCAAAATCGCGGCATCGACTATCGCGGCGTTCTCTATGCCGGACTGATGATTACGCCGAATGGCGATCCCAAAGTGATCGAGTTCAACTGTCGGTTTGGCGACCCGGAAGCGCAGGTGATTTTGCCGCTTCTGGAAACGCCGTTCGATCGCATCCTGCTGGCCTGCGCCCAACAGCAGCTAGAGAAGTTGCCGCCGCTGGAGTGGAAGCCGGAAGTTTGTGCCTGCGTGGTCATGGCGGCAGGCGGCTATCCCGATCGCTACCAAAAAGGACTGCCAATTACGGGGATCGATCGAGCCGAAGAACAGGGCGCGATCGTGTTTCAGGCCGGAACGGTTTTGAAGCAAAAGCAGCTTTTGACCGAGGGCGGGCGCGTGTTAAACGTGGTCGCGACCGGGGAAAATTTCGATCGCGCTTTTGAGCAGGCGTATCAAGCGATCGAGGCGATCGAGTTTGAGGGAAATATTTCCGTCCCGATATCGGCTATCGAGTGCGGCAATCCAGCCTAACTTCACAATAGGCAATGAACTTTACAAAAGGTAACAATAGGTTCACAATCGAAAGCAGATTTATGATCGAACTATCTGCGGGTGGATGCTAAACAAAAAGCGCCGCCGAAAGATTGCGATCGCTGTCGTCTCTCGTTACTCCATCGCCTTGCTCACCCTGTTTGCCAAATTGCGAGAACTCATTGCCCGCTGGTGGTCGAAGTTTGCCCTGCAAACGCGCCTGATGGCAGCGGCAACCCTGGTTGTGTCGCTGATCATGAGCGGCCTGACTTTTTGGGCAGTCAATACGATCCAGCAAGACGCCCGTCTCAACGATACGCGCTTTGGCCGCGACTTGGGCTTGCTGCTGGCCGCCAACGTTGCCCCTCTGGTCAGCGACGACAACCGCAGCGAACTGGCGCGATTTTCGCATCGCTTCTACAGCAGCACGAGCAGCGTTCGCTACATGCTCTATGCCGATGAAGACGGCAATATTTTCTTTGGCATTCCCTTTTCTGAGTCGGAAGTGCAAAACTCGCTGACGATTCGCCGCCGGATGAATCTGCCCGACAACTACGCCCAAAATGCCGACTATCCGATGGTGCGGCAGCATCTCACCCCGGATGGTGAAGTCACGGACGTATTTGTGCCGCTGGTTCACGATGGCAAGCATCTGGGCACATGGCGATCGGCATCAACCCCAATCCCACCGTTGTCGCCTCGTCTCACCTGACGCGAGACGTGACGATCGCGGTCTTCGTTTCAATCTGGGTGATGGTGATTTTGGGCGCTGTCTTCAACGCGCTGACGATCACGCAGCCGATCAAAGAACTGGTGCTGGGCGTCAAAAACATTGCCGCCGGAAACTTCAAGCAGCGCATCAATCTTCCCCTCGGCGGCGAGTTGGACGAACTGATCGTCAACTTCAACGAGATGGCCGAAAAGCTAGAGCGCTATGAAGAACAGAACATTGAGGAACTGACAGCAGAAAAAGCCAAGCTGGAAAGTTTGGTAGCCACGATCGCAGATGGAGCCGTTTTGCTCGATCATCAAATGCAAATCGTGCTGGTGAATCCGACTGCTCGCCGCTTGTTCGGCTGGGAAAACGAAACCGAGATTTTGGGCGAAAACGTCCTGTTTCACCTGCCGGAACCCGTTAAAGCTGAACTGGCGCAGCCGCTCTATCAAATTGCGATCGGGGAATCGAGCGAAGCGCAGCACGACGTTCACAGCGTCTCCGGCGGCTATCGCGAAGGCAGCGAGTTTCGGATCACGATTCCCGAACCGACCAACCGCACCGTCCGCATTTTGCTCACGACGGTCTTCGATCAGTACCGCGAAAGCGTCCGAGGCATCGCAATCACCGTCCAAGACATTACGCGAGAAGTGGAACTCAACGAAGCCAAAAGCAACTTCATCAGCAACGTTTCCCACGAACTCCGCACCCCGCTGTTTAACATCAAGTCGTTCATCGAAACGCTGCACGAATACGATGAAGACCTGACCGACAAACAGCGCCGCGATTTTCTCGAAACGGCCAACCACGAAACCGATCGCCTGACGCGACTGGTCAACGATGTCCTTGATCTGTCGAAACTTGAATCCAACAAGCGTTACCAGTTTGACGGCGTTGAGGTGACGCAGGCGATCGAGCAAACCTTGCGAACCTATCAGCTTAACGCCAGAGACAAAGGGATCACGCTGGCTCAAGACATCGAGCCGGAACTGCCGACCGTTTGGGGCAATTACGATCTGCTGCTGCAAGTTCTCACCAACCTCGTCGGCAACGCCTTTAAGTTCACGCCCGCAGGTGGGCAGGTTGCGATTCGCGCCTACGTGCTAAATCCTCAAGTTCCCTCACACGTCCGCATCGAAGTCGCAGACACGGGAATCGGCATCGACCCTGAAGATCAAGAAGCCATTTTCGATCGATTCTTCCGCGTCGAAAACCGCGTCCACACCCTGGAAGGCACAGGCTTGGGACTGTCGATCGTCCGCAACATTATCGAGAAGCACCAAAGCGCCGTGCATCTGGTCAGCGAAGTCGGCGTCGGCACCACGTTCTGGTTTGACCTGAAAGTGTTTGAAGAATCCTGCCCGATCGATCGCCCGACTCGCAAGGCCACCGCCCTCAACGCAGCCGAATCTACCGTTGAATCTGTTACTGGATCTACAGCGCGATCATCAAGCTAATCACAATCAAACCAATCACGACCAGAAACGCCGCATTGCGCTGAAGCCAACCGCCTAAACTGAAGCGCGGCTTGTACAGTGGGGTGACGATCGACTGGTGGCGATCGACATAGAGCGTACATTCGCGGGCATACGGTCGCTGCGGAAAGTTGCAGGTGTCGTCCGCATTATACTGACAGCTTTCACAGAGGACAGCTTCACCCTCGGCGCGATGCAGCGGAATTCCCGGATGCCCAAAGGCTTTGAGCGAAGTGCGGCAGTAGGGACAGGCGATCGCTTGGGCATCGATCGGCTGGTGGCAGCGCGGACAGTCAGGCATCGGTTTGAGGTAAAGCGTTGACTTGATCCTAGCTTGGGGTGAGGGAGGTGTCAGGGGTTGGGTAGGAGACGCGACTCGCGTCTTTACGAGGAGGGGCGATCGCCAGCTGGCGATCGCCCCACTCTTCATCTAGCTTGACCGCTCTAGCCGTTCACGACTTCGCCGCCGTTCGGGTGCAGAATTTGGCCGGACATGTAGGACGAATCGCTTGACGCCAAGAAGACGTAGGACGGTGCAACTTCTTCGGGTTGACCAGCGCGGCTCATCGGCACTTGCTGTCCGAACGTTGCCACTTGTGCGGCTGGGAAGGTGGCGGGGATCAGCGGCGTCCAGATCGGGCCGGGAGCGACGCCATTGACGCGGATTTTCTTGTCCACGAGGGCTTGCGAGAGCGATCGCGTGAAGGCCACGATCGCGCCCTTCGTCGAAGAGTAGTCCAACAGTTGCGGATTGCCTTGGTAAGCCGTCACGGAAGTCGTATTGATAATTGTGCTGCCCTCTTTCAGATGCGGCAGAGCAGCTTTGGATAGGAAGAACATGCCAAAAATATTGGTGCGGAAGGTGCGCTCTAGCTGTTCCGCCGTGATGTCTTCCAGGCTTTTCTGCGGATGCTGTTCAGCGGCATTGTTCACCAAAATATCCAGCTTTCCGAGGCGGCTAATCGTTTCCTGCACAAGCTTTTGACAAAACTGCTCATCCCCAATGTCGCCCGCGATCGTGATGCACTTGCGGCCTTCGGCTTCGACAAGGCGCTTGGTTTCTTCGGCGTCTTCATGCTCGTTCAGGTAGGTGATCGCCACGTCTGCGCCTTCTTTGGCATAGAGAATTGCGATCGATCGCCCGATGCCGCTGTCGCCTCCGGTAATCAAGGCCACTTTGTCGCGCAGTTTGCCTGCGGCCAGATAGGTGTTTTCACCGCTCTTGGGCTGCGGCGTCATTTCCGATTGCAGTCCGGGCTGCTGGTCTTGATGTTGGGGTGGCTGAAGCTTCGTAATGTCCATGTTAAATTCCTTGCTTGTTTCTAACAGTTGAAATTCAAAAAGAGAGGGACACAGTCAACGGCTGTATCCCTTTTTTTCAAACAATCAAATTGACCGATTTACCATTCGCGATCGCCGTCTTCGT
>JAAUTJ010000017.1 GCA_012031475.1 Leptolyngbyaceae cyanobacterium SM1_3_5
TCGCTGGGGTAAGCTTTACGCTGGGGATTGGCAATGGTGGGTAGACGGCTCATCGGGGGGAGAACAACTCGACTCAACTGAGCTTAAAATCGAGTTCTGACCGACCCCTGCATCTTTTAGGTTTTCTTCACAAATCAGCTCTTAATGCTCCAAATGTTCAACAGGTGAAAGTTTTCGGACGAGAAATCGATGAAGATTTTCCAAGCTGGCAAGAAGAATTTGAGCTAAGTCCACACCCAATCTCCATCGCAGAACTCGCAAAACAAGGCGATATCCAAGCAATCAATGTCCTTGTCAGTCAATGGCTTGACGCTTCTGAAATCACAGCAAAAGTGAGCTTTAAAGCGGGCTGCTTGCGTGTCCTGTTGGAAGCGATCGAGTTTCCAGATCCAGAGGCGATCGCCGCTCATCTTTTCGAGAATTTCAAAGAGTTGGCGATCGAAAACTGCACCCAACTCAAAGTCAGTGGGCGCGAGCCTGGAGATGAATTTCCTGATTGGCAGCAAGACTTCACTCTGTCACAAGCAGAAAATTCAACTGCAAGTTCTGATTCTTCTTTGAAGAACAGCGTCGAAAACACTCTAGGTGCTGTTAGTCAGCCCTCTTCATCTTCTCAGGCTAGCCTGATGACACTCGCCAAGAACGGAGATGAAAAAGCAATTACAAATGTGCTGAACTACCTGCTGGAATCAAGAGGTTTGTCAGCGATCGCAAAGCTGAAAGGAAACTGCTTATTCATCACAGTTCTAGCGAATGAGACTCCTAGTCAGGAACAGTCTGCCACCTACATTCTGACAATCTTGAATGAGCTAAAGTCGAATTCGTTTAGTCAAGCTAAACTTTATGGAAAACGGCACGGAGCAATATTCGCCGCTTGGACGCAAGATCTCAATCTTCAGCCTCAAACTGGATCGTTCTTCGATTCCATGTTTGGTGCGGTTACCGGAGCGGTTGAAGCAGTAGGAAATGCAGCGAATCAAGTTGGAGGCGCAATCACGGAAACTGCGACGAGTGCTGCAATTGCTGTTGGAAATACTACAAATCAAGTTGGAGGCGCGATCGCTGGAACTGCGACGAGTGCTGCGATCGCTGTCGGAAATACTGCTCTGCAAGCAACAGACGGTGCAGGTTTCATTCTCAATATGATCGCTAGCAGTCCACAGCTACAAGAGCTAACCAAAGCATTTCAAGTAGACAAATACATTGTCTTAATTGAAAAGGTTGATATTGTCAAAGCAGAACAGCATGTCAGGAATTTGCAGCGCAAGTTTCCGAAAGAAAAGCCTGCTGATATTGCTCACCGCATCATGATGGAAAAGGCAATTTATGTCGGTGCTTCAGGCTTTGCCAGCAGCCTTGTCCCCGGATTTGCTGCCGCGATGTTTGCCGTTGATTTAGCTGCAACAATGGCATTGCAGGCAGAAATGGTTTACCAAATTTCAGCGGCTTATGGGCTAAATTTGCGCGATCCCGCGAGAAAAGCTGAAGTGCTGGCAATTTTTGGAATGTCATTGGGCGGCAGTTCTGCCTTGAAAGCAGGTTTAGGATTTGCGCGAAATATTCCAGGAGCGGGGGCAGCGATCGGTGCAAGCACGAATGCAGCAATGCTCTATGCTTTGGGCTATGGTGCTTGTCGATTCTACGAAGCAAAACTGAATGTTTTAAGCACTTCAACTGACCTGAAATCTTCCCAAGCTGCCAGTGAAAAATACCCTCAAGATGCCGTGAGTCAGCAGGTAGTGATGGATCAAATTCTGGTGCATTTGGTGTTAGCTGGCAGGCCGAAGAAAACATTGCAGCAGATTCTACCTGAACTCAAAACGCTGAATCTGAGTTCCGCTGCTTTGAGCGCGATCGCCACTAACCCCAATGCTCTCCCTCGCCTAGAAGATCTACTTGAGCAGTTAAACAGAGACTTTGCAATTTCTCTCATGGGTCAGTGCAAAAAAATTGCTCAAGCTGACGGAATCATCACACCGCAAGAAGCCAAAGTTCTGAAAATGATCATAAACAAATTTGGGGCTAATCTCGCAAACGTGAAGTGCGAATAGTTGGAAAAAAAAGCGCAGGAGATTTGTTCTCTTGCGCTTTTTCCTGAGTTTTTGAAAGTGCGATCGTGCAGCTTGCGGAACGGGATCGTTTTAGGTTAAAGCTTCCGCACCGCCAACCACTTCCAGAATTTCCTGCGTGATCGCGGCCTGACGTGCCTTGTTGTAGGTCAGCGTTAAGCTACCGATCAGATCGCTGGCGTTTTCGCTGGCGTTGTTCATCGCGGTCATCCGGGCAGCAAGTTCGCTCGCAGCGGATTCTTGCAGGGCGCGGAGAAGCTGGTTGTTGAGGTAGAGCGGCAGCAGCGCATTGAGAATCTGCACCGGATCTTGCTCGAAGATCATGTCGGGCGGCAAGTTACGCTGTGGTGCGCCTTGAATTTGCTGGCGCTCAACTTGGAAATCGCCACCGCGAGTGGTGAGGCGAAAGATTTCGTCGTCCGCGTCGTCGAGTCCTTCGGGATCGAGCGGCAGGAGGGTTTGAATGACGGGGCGCGAACTGACGAGCGAGACGAACTTGGTGTAGATCATCTCGACGCGATCGACCGCTTCACCTAAAACAAGGAGAGCAGTTCGTCGGCAATCTTCGAGGCTTCGGGCGCAGTGGGGATTTGCTCAAGTCCCGCAAAAGTTTCGGTAATTGGATGCTCGCGCCGCTGGAAATACTGGGCGGCTTTGCGTCCGACGATCACCATCTTGTAGTCGATGCCTTCCGCTTGCAGTTCGCGAACTCGGCTTTCGGCGCGACGAATGACGTTGGCGTTGTAGCCACCGCACAAGCCGCGATCGCCCGATACCACAAGCAGTCCGACCGTCTGCACATCGCGCTTCCGCAAGAGAGGCAGGTCGGCTTCTTCAAAGCGTAGACGGGTTTGCAGGCCGAAGAGGACTTGGGCGAGGCGATCGGCAAAGGCGCGTCGCCGTTACCTGTTCTTGAGCGCGGCGGACTTTGGCGGCAGCAACGAGCCGCATCGCTTCCGTGATTTTTGGTATTCTTGACCGACTGGATGCGATCGCGAATGAATTTGAGGTTTGCCATAGTGCAGTGCCTTAATCAAAAGTGAGGGGTGCAAAGTGAGGAGCGAGGAGCAGAAAACCCCGCTCCTCACGATCGGCTCACTTAGATCGATGCCAGATAGGTCTGCTTGAATTCGGTGATCGCTTCCTTCAAGAGCTTTTCGGCTTCGTCGCCCATCTTCTTCTCGTTGCGGATCAGTTCAAGGAACTGCGGCTTGCTGTTCTTTAGATAGTCGCGTAGCCCACTGGTGTATCCCGTTACTTTGTCGGCAGGGATGTCATCGAGGTAGCCGTTGATGCCGGAGTAGATGATGGCGACCTGTTCGGCGACTGAGAGCGGCGAATATTGCGGCTGCTTGAGAATTTCCCGCAGGCGTTGACCGCGTGCAAGCTGGTTGCGCGTCGCTTGGTCAAGGTCAGAGGCGAACTGTGAAAAGGCTTCGAGTTCTGCGAACTGCGCGAGTTCGAGCTTTACTTTACCTGCGACCTGCTTCATCGCCTTGGTTTGGGCGGCAGATCCCACGCGGGAAACGGAAATACCTGCGTTCACAGCCGGACGCAAGCCAGAGTTGAACAGGTCAGACGACAAGAAGATCTGACCGTCCGTAATTGAAATCACGTTGGTCGGAATGTAGGCCGACACGTCACCCGCCTGCGTTTCAATAATCGGCAGAGCGGTCATGCTGCCTTCGCCTAGTTCAGGGCTGAGCTTGGCGGCACGTTCCAGCAGGCGCGAGTGGAGGTAGAACACGTCGCCGGGGATACGCTTCACGACCGGGCGACGACGCAGCAGCAGCGACATCTGACGATAGGCTTGCGCTTGCTTCGACAAGTCATCATAAATAACCAAGGTGTGCTTGCCTTTGTACATGAAGTACTCGGCCAGCGTTGCACCCGTGTAGGGCGCGAGGTATTGCAGCGTGGCGGGGTCGTTGGCGTTGGCGGCGACGACGATCGTATATTCCAATGCGCCGCGCTCTTGCAGCACGTTCACAACCTGAGCCACTGTCGAGGCTTTCTGACCGATCGCCACGTACACGCAGATCACGTTCTCGCCTTTCTGGTTGAGAATCGTATCCACAGCCACCGAAGTTTTTCCGGTTTGACGATCGCCAATGATCAGTTCGCGCTGGCCGCGCCCGATCGGGATCATAGCGTCGATCGCCGTGATGCCCGTTTGCATTGGTTCGTAGACGGATTTGCGCTCAATAATTCCCGGTGCGGGAGATTCGAGCAGGCGAGTTTCAGAGGAGGCAATTTCGCCTTTGCCATCGAGCGGACGCGCCAAGGCATCCACGACGCGACCCAACATCGCATCCCCGACGGGAATCGAGGCGATTTTCCCGGTTGAGGTGACGGAACTGCCTTCCTGGATGCCCAAACCTGCGCCCATCAGCACGGCTCCGACGTTGTCTTCTTCCAGGTTGAGGGCGATGCCGACTGTGCCGTCTTCAAATTCGAGGAGTTCGCCTGCCATCGCCTGCTCAAGGCCGTAGATGCGGGCGATGCCGTCGCCAACTTGCAGCACGGTTCCGACGTTGGAAACCTTGACATCTTGGTCGTACTGCTCAATCTGCTGGCGAATAATGCTGCTAATTTCGTCTGGACGAATCGCTACCATGATTGTTGCTCTGTGAGAATGGAGATTTTAGTTAAACGGAACTGGAGAGACGCAGGCCAATCCGTCGCAGTTGCCCGCGCAAACTGGCATCAATGACTTGGGAGCCGACTTTGATGATTACGCCGCCGATCAGGTCAGGGTCGATGCGCGATTCGAGGTCAACCTGCTGAGCGCTGACAAGCCGCCGGACGCGATCCTTAACGGCTTCTTTTTGCTCGTCATTCAGTTCGACGGCTGAGGTGACTTCCGCCAAAACGGTCTGCCGAAGCTCGCGCAGCAAAGCCTGGAACTGCTTGAGGACGCCTTCGAGGAAGATGATCCGACCGCGATCGACCAGCACCATCAAAAAGTTCAGCATGTAGGGGTGAACCTGATCGTTGGCGATCGATCGCAGAACCGCTTTCTTCGAGTCCGGCTTGATCAGCGGACTGGTCAGCAGCGTCTTAAATTCTTCCGAGTCGTTCAGCAAGCCCAGCAGGTAGTTCACATCGTCGCCAATGCGATCGACCTGATCGCCCGACTGCGCCAGCGACATCAAAGCTTGCGCGTAAGGTTCAAAAATTTCAGACTGCGTGAGATTGTTCACCTACTGGCCTCCCATCTGGGCAATGCTGCGATCGATAAGCTGCTGCTGAGATTCGGGGCTGAGATTCGATCGGAGCCGAGACTCGACCTGCTCCAGCGCCATCTGCGCGACTCGCTGCCGCAGTTCACTAATAATGCGCTCCTGCTGCGAGTTCAAGTCTTGCGCTGCCGATACTTTCAGCCGCTCAATGTCCTGCTCAGACTGAGCCAGAATTGAAGCTCTGGCGGCCTTAGCGCTTTCCTCGGCAGCGGCACGAATCCGAGTCGCTTCCGTCTGAGCCTGCGCCAGCTTTTGCTGCTGGTCGGCAAGCTTGGCGGCGGCTTCCTGCTTGCGCTTTTCAGCATCGCGGATTGCCGTTTCGATCGCTTCGCGGCGATCGCCCAGCGTTTTCGTGACAATGCCGCGCCCAAAGTAGACCAAAACGCCCACGATAATCGCGATGTTGATTAAATTGGTCTCTAAAATATCGAAATTGAGGCCGAATCCGGCTTCGTGTTCCGCCACTTCAGCGGCGACCGCTAGCCATGCCATTCCCATGATCTTCCTCGCTAACTGCCTTCCTCTTCTGACCTTCTTTTAACCGATCGAAACGCCACCCAGCAGCTTGTCGAGAATTTGCTGGCTCAAGCTTGAAACCTGCTGCTCCAGGGTTTGCATCGCTTCTTGCTTTGGCGATCGAGTTCCTGCTGTGCCTGTTCGCGCTGCACCTGCGCTTCCTGTTGCGCTTCAGCAATTTTTTGCGTGGCGATCTTCTGCGCGTCGGCCTGAGCAGCGGTAATCACTGCCTGCGACTGACGGCGCGTTTCTGCTAATTCTTGTTCGTACTGTTTGGCGAGGCTTTCCGCCTTCGATAGGCGTTCACGAGCGTCCGTCAGGTTCGTGCGGACGTAGCTGTCGCGCTCATCGATCGCATTGCCCAGCGGCTTAAACAGCAAAGCATTCAAGACAGCCACCAGCAGCAAAAACTGCACTGCCATCAGGGGCAGCGTGGCATCCAAATCAAATAGTCCACCGCCTTCTTCAGCGGCAGCTTCAACTGCCAGCAAGAGTGTCCAGTGCATCTTGTTTCCCCCGTCACATTAAATAGAAGGGTGGAGACAAAAGCGCCCCCACCCGAAGATGATTACGAGAACGGGTTGGCAAACAGCAGCACGAGCGCAACGACCAAACCGTAGATCGTCAACGCTTCCATGAACGCCAAGCTCAGCAGCAGCGTTCCGCGAATTTTGCCTTCTGCTTCGGGCTGACGAGCAATCCCTTCCACAGCTTGACCAGCAGCGTTACCCTGACCGATGCCAGGACCGATCGCGGCCAAACCGACTGCGAGGGCAGCAGCAATAACAGAAGCAGCAGCAATTAATGGGTCCATGATGACTTTCCTTAACTTGTGTACATGAAGGGATTGAATGCGCGGTTGCGCCCAAGTTCTATCGAGTCGATGCGTCGATCGATCGAGTGAACCATCTCGTCTACTGGGGTGCTAGTGCGCCCCATGCTCCTCACCGTGTTCTTCCATTGCTTCCCCAATGTAGGTGGCCGCAAGCGTGGCGAAAATCAAGGCTTGAATTCCACTCAGGAACAAACCCAGCGCCATCACCAGCAGCGGTACAAACAGAGGAACCAGAAGAACCAGCACGCCAACCACGAGTTCATCCGCCAAGATGTTGCCGAATAGACGGAAGCTTAGCGAAAGCGGCTTGGTGAAATCTTCAATAATTTTGAACGGCAGCATGAACGGCACAGGCTGCACGTAATTCCCAAAGTAGCCCAGTCCTTTCTTGCTAAAGCCTGCGTAGAAGTAGGCTAAAGAAGTCAAAAGCGCAAGGGCGACGGTGGTGTTGATGTCGCTGGTCGGGGCGGCCAGTTCTCCCGCTGGAAGCTCAAACAGCTTCCAGGGAACCAAAGCGCCTGACCAGTTGGACAGGAAAATGAACAGAAACAGCGAGCCGATAAACGGAACCCAAGGGCGATATTCTTTTTCGCCGATCGAGTCTTTCGCCAGACCTCTGGTGAAGTCAACCGCATATTCCATCGCGTTTTGAAAACCCGCGGGAACCCGCTCAACTTTGCGCGTGGCAAGCGTCGAAAACACGATCAGCAGGCCGATCACCACCCAAGAGGTAATGATCGTTTCGCCGTGAATTTTGAAGTTGCCAAGCTGCCAGTAGAGGTGATGGCCGACTTCGAGTTCCGCCAGGGGGAGGGCGTTGAAAGGAAGGTTCAACAGTTCCATCGGAAAAAATTTCCCAAAAAATCTTGAATGGTGCTAGGATCACCTGAATCAGTTTGTTGACGCGCTCAGCGTCGTCCGCAGCATGTAAAAGACGAGTGCAACCTTGTAGGTGAGGAAACCTAAAAAAATAGGCATGATTTGTAGCTGATTCCAGCGAGAAGCCACTAAAATTAGCCCAATCAGCAAAGCGAGTCGAGTATTACTGATTCGCCCCTTTTCCCTGCCAAGCTGCTCAACGTTTTTTGCCAACATTCTCAAGTAAACCACACCTGTACACGCTCCAATCAAATAATTGAGAGCCATATTCAGGGAATAAGTTGCCCACACAGAGAAGAAGACAATTCCAGTCAAAATCAGAGTTGCTTTGAACAACTCTTGCTGAAGCTGGTAGAACTCCTGCATGGACGCATTCGGTTCCGGCGGAAGACCGCTGGAGGGTTGCTCCGCTGTAGGAGCATCAAGAGGTTGTTCTGGTGCGTTCACGGGATAGAACCAAATACCAGATGTGGTTGGCAAAGGGCTACGGCTAACCCCACAAAAATCATACCACTCAAGGTAACAATACTTAATTGAGAAATTTTTCGGGGATCAGCTTTCGGGGATCAGCTTTCGGGGATCAACAGGCTACGGTTTACACAGGTCGATCGCTGACTCGTTTTCCAAAAACTTGACTTTACTAGAACCTCGATTTCTCCTTAGCGATTCTCAATCAGTTAAGAATATGGAGAATCCAGCCAATTTCCAAAATCGAGGTGGAGCAAGGGTTCCAGGACTTATGCTCATCGATTCTAGACGGGTGTGAACCGGAGCGAGTGGGGAAGCTTCTTCAGTCAGGCAAACGAGCCGCGCAAACGGCAGCACCAATCAGCCCAACCTGGGGATTGAGAACGACATGGATCGGGATGCGCTCCATCAGAGGACGCATTCGGCCTTTTTCCAGAAACGATCGCAAAAAGCTGTTGGGGTCGCGATCGCGCTGAAGCAGCGGTAGATTTTTCGCCGCGATGCCGCCTGCAATGTACAGCCCGCCGTAGGGAAGAATTTTCAGGGCGAGGTTGCCTGCCTCACTGCCGTATGTGCCTGCGAAAATCTGCATCGTTTGTTCGCTGAGATAGTCGCGCTGTTCGGCAGCAGCTTGAGCGATCGCCGCACCTGGATCGACCGTTTTTTCCTTTTGGCCGATTTGATGTTCCCAGGCGCGAACCACTTGGGCAATTTCGGGAGATTCCAGGGCGAATTCGCGATCGCGCAAAAACTGGTAGATCGCTAAAATTCCTTGTCCCGACACGACACGCTCGACGGAAACGCGCCCGATGCTGTGCTTGTCGAGCAGATATTTCATCAGTTGAAACTGAAGTTCGGTCTGCGGCGCAAAGTCCGTATGTCCGCCTTCAGTTCCATAGACGGAGTAGCGCCCGCTTCGCGCCCGGAGGTTTCGCCCTGCCAGGTGAGAAATCCCTGGCCGAGTCCGGTTCCGGCTCCGATGATGGCGATCGGGGCGTGGGGTTGCGGTTCGCCTTCCTGCAAACAGCACAAATCGGCTTCTTCCAGCTTCAAGATGCCATAGCCAACGGCGGCAAAATCGTTAATCAGCGTGACGTGAGGAATGTGCAGTTCGTGTTCGAGGCGATCGGCGGCTAGCTGCCACGACAGATTCGTCAGATTGCAGGTGTTGTTAACGACTGGCCCTGCAATGCCAAAACAGGCTTTTTGAATCTGCGGTTTTCACCGAGTGCGGCTTCGGCTTCGCTGAAAAACTCGCGCACCATTGGCACCAAATCCGGAAATTCCGCGCTCACATAGCGATTTTCGTGCAGCGTGGTGAGATTTGCTTCTGCCTCACTTGATGGCTGCGCTTCTACCAGTCGCAAAATCGTTTTCGTTCCGCCAATGTCGCCCGCTAGCAGTCTGGTCATGTCGTCGATCGCGCTACTTTCCGTGAAAATTGTAGCCTCTCTACCCGAAGCGATCGCCTATCTGGATATAGAAACACCACTTTGAAAGCTTCCAGTCCGTCTAGCTGCGGAACAACCGGGAGTACAAGGTTTCGTGATTCATGCTGGCGATCGATAAGCCCCAGCCACAAGCTATTAAATCGGTATCAGGCAAATTCAAAATCTGCTCGGTTGCCTGTTGAATTTGCGGATGCAGATCGAGCATCGATCGCTGCCCTGCCGTCTGACCCAGCGGAATCAGCCGGACTGCCGCGCTAACTAAATTAGCTGCCCAACTGTGCAGATAGCCGAGTGTGGCCGTGTGGCGATCGATCCGCCAAGTGGCTGCGGCAATGCCAAACGCGGCTGCGTAGTTACAGGGTTCACCACAGGCGGCCAGCAGCGGTTTTGCGGAGGGCGACAAATCGATCAGCAGTCGTGCCAGCGATCGCCCCATCTGCCAGCTTTGTTCGCGCAGTTCTTCGCTGTCGCGCACGGCAGAAAGCCAGTGATTCCACCGACTCAGGTTTGCAGAATCGACCAGACTTGCTTCATAGATTCTTAACATCACAGCCGCTTCAAGGCGAATTTGACCGTAGCGAAGTTCTTGAATCAGCCAGTCTTGGAGGCGATCGGCGTTGGCGATCGTGCCCGACTGCACCAGCGTTTCTAGCCCTTCTGAGTAGCTAAACGCGCCGACAGGCAGTGCCGGACTAGTCAATTGCAGTAGATGCAGCAGTTGCAGCGGCTCAGTCATGAGCATGGCTGTCGGAGTGCAAATGCCCGTAAGCGCCAACTTCCGGCGAAAAAGGCTCGATTTCTTCTTTCACATGCAGCCCCATTCGATCGAGCATCGTCCGCAAAACCGGATCAGGCGAAAGCCGCAGGTATGTGGAGGTGACTTCCAGCGGCACGTGGCGATTTCCCAAATGATACGCAGCCCGGAGCAGATCGGTCGCGGTGGGGGCGGTGACGGTAAACACGGGTTCAGGCTTAGCGACGACGCTCACGGCTCGATCGCGATCTGACATCAGCAAATCGCCATGCTGCAACACGGTTCCACGCGGCAAATTTAAGTAAACCGATCGCCCCGAAATTGTTTTGAACTGATGGCGCGACCGCGATCGTTCTTCTGCCGTCAGTGCCAAAGAATCGACGATCGCATCTTTAACAAAATTATTGTCAGCCGAAAATCGCTGCGTCAGCGTAATTGAGTCGTCCATTTCTGCATATTAGCGTCGATCGCTCCTGATAAGTCAGTATCAACTGCCGAAATGGTTCGCGATTTGGTTGTAGTCGTGGCATACGGATGAAGGGTGTGAGCATACAGGCGATCGCCTCTTCAGGCTGTTTGCTGTCTAGAGATCGATCGAGCCATTTTGAAGTTGTGCTGTTGTTCATCTGGGAAATCGAAATGTCCACTGTCAGAGGCGTACTGTCTCCTCACTTAAACTCACAATCCACAGAATTCTCCAGCAAGCAAACGTTGCTCTACGGCGTTTTAGAAGGAATGATGGACGGAATTTTAGTGATCACGGCGCAAGGGCGCTTGAAATATGCGAATCAGTCCGCGCAAGAAATTTGTCAGCTACTCACAACATCGCGATCGAACTTGCCGTCACAAATTTGGCGAATTTGCGTGGCGCTGCTAGAAACGCAACAGCTTTTTCCAGAGCAAATCTTTATCCTAGAAGACGAAATTCACGCTGAGCAAGCTCACAATCTGCGCGTCCGCGTCCGTCGAATTGAGTGTGAAGGGAACGAGGTTTGTTTGTTAGTCACGATCGAAAATCGCGATCGCAACAATCAAAGTGCCGCCCTTGCAGAAGCACGACGCTACGGGTTAACGAGTCGTGAAACGGAAGTGTGGCTACTGCGACGAACTAGCTTAAGCTATAAAGCGATCGCAGCCAAGCTGCATATTGCGATCGACACGGTGAAGAAGCACATCAAAAATATTCACGTTAAGCAGCAGGGCGCGACGTGGCGCGAGCCGCAATAGTCGGCTGTACGAACGTTGCAGGCAGCGGCAGTTCGATCGAGAATTCAGTTCCCTGTCCCATTTCAGACCAGCATTTGAGGCTGCCGCCATGTTCTTCTACCACAATTTTGTGACTAATCGCCAAACCTAATCCGGTGCCTTTGCCTCTCGGTTTCGTCGTAAAAAATGGATCAAAAATGCGATCGCGAATATCTGCGGTCATGCCATTTCCAGTATCACGAATCCGTACAATAATTGCTGGTGCAGGATGAGTAACTGTTTCAGTGGTGATCCGAATTCGCTGAACTGAATTGCTGCTTTGATCAAACGAATCGATCGCATTGCCAATCAAATTCATGAAGACCTGATTAAGCTGCTCAGCATGACATTCAATCAGCGGAATTTCGCCATATTCTTTAGTTACTTCAATTCGATCGGCTGCTTTGAGGCGATGCTGCAAAATTGTAAGCGTACTGTCTAAGCCTTCGTGAATATCACTCAGCTTTTTTTCATCCTGGTCGCGCCGAGCAAAATTTCGCAAGCTAAGGACGATTTGTTGCAGGCGATCGGCTCCCACCTTCATTGAAATCAAAGATTTTGGCAGATCTTCAGTCAAAAACTCGAAGTCGATCGCTTGACTAAACTGTTGAATTTCATCTCCAGGTTGCGGATAGTTTTTCTGATAAAGATCGATTAGCTCAAATAAATTTTGAATATATTGATTCACGTAGTTAATGTTGCCATGTACAAAGCTCAACGGGTTGTTAATTTCATGTGCAATTCCGGCAATCATTTCACCTAAACTCGATAGCTTTTCTGCTTGAATCAGTTGCGCCTGTGTGGTTTGTAATGCCTGCTGAAGCTGCTTCAGTGCTTGCTCAGCCTGATACTTTCGCACCCCGTTTACCCAATGCGCCGTGACCTGACTGCTGAGCATTTGCAGGGCGTTTCGCTGATTGGCATCAAGTTCAAGCAGGGTGCGATCGAGCAGACACAGCCAACCGATCGGCACTCGACTCGACAGCAAAATTGGCGCGGCAACAAAAGAACACTTGTCTTGAGTAAGCAGCGTTTTGACTCGGCAGGAGTCGCCAGTCCACAAGGCAATCGTCTGGCGAACCTCGCGGGCGATCGCGTCAATGTTGCAGTCAATCGGAGCTTGGAACCAAATGCGCTCGGTGCTGTTGAGTGAAATGAGCGCGATCGGAACCTGGCAAATCAGCGCGGCGAGGGCGGCAAGGTCGGTCAGGGCAACTTCAAAACTGCCATCGCAGGCTAGGGTCGCTTCGCGATTTGGGGAATTCATCATCGCCAAAATCCTCTGCTATGAAATCTTACGGGAGTATTTCTACCGAGTTCGCTACATCCTATCAGGACAAACTCGATCGAACGGTGAAGCTACTGCGAAAAGTTGCTGAAGATGTGGGGTTGCTTTGTAAAAGCTTGATGAGGGGTGGAGGGGTGAAGGAGTCGATGAGTGGATGGTTGCAGGACGCATCCACCCGTCCACCCTCATCCTTCAAAATGGTAGAGTCGATCGCAAGCTAGAGAGGAGCCGTTTGCCATGAAAGCGCAGGTGTTTCGCGGAGTCAATCAGCTTCGCTATGAGGATGTTCCCGTTCCCCGCGATCGCGCCTGATGAAGTGCTGGTTCAGGTGCGCGTCGTGGGTTTGTGTCAGTCGGATATCAAAAAGATTCGCTATCCGCTGCTTGATCCGCCGCGCATTTTTGGGCATGAAACGGCGGGCGTGATTGCGGAAGTCGGTGCTGAAGTAAAAGGCTGGCAAGTCAATCAGCGCGTCGTCGTCCTGCATCACATTCCCTGTATGCATTGCGGATATTGCCTACAGGACAATTTCTCGATGTGTGAGGTTTATAAAAATATTTCGACGACGGCAGGGTTTGCACCCTCTGGCGGTGGATTTGCGGAATACGTGAAAGTACCGGGACATATTGTCCGCAATGGCGGCTTAATTAAAATTCCTGACGAGGTGACGTTTGAGCAGGCGAGCTTTGTGGAGCCAACAAACTGCTGTTTGAAGGCGGTGAAAAAAGCGCAGATTGCTCCGGGTCAAACGGTTCTCGTGACGGGAGCGGGACCGATCGGTTTGATGTTTGTGATGCTGGTCAAGTATTTTGGAGCGAGAGCGATCGCCACCGATTTGCTTCCCACTCGCATCGAGAAAGCCGTCAAAGTGGGAGCCGATGCCGCTTTTGATGCTCGCGATCCCGACTTGCACACCAAAGTTTTTGCCCTGACGGGAAATATGGGCGTGGACGTGAGCCTGCTGGCCGTTCCCAGCGAAAAGGCATTTTTTCAGGCGATCGACTGTACGCGCAAAGGCGGCAAAATCTTGTTCTTCGCGGAATTTCCCGACGAAGTGCAGATTCCGCTCAACCCGAATTTACTGTATCGGCGCGAGATCGATCTGATGGGCAGCTACAGTTCTTCGTATCGCGTCCAGCAGCTTGCCGCCGACATTGTGTTCAGTGGCCGAATTGATGTCGATGCCTTGGTGAGCGATCGCTATCCGTTGAGCGATTTGGCGGCGGCGGTCGATCGGGCAACCGCCCCCACAGCAGAAACGCTCAAGATTCTGATTTATCCAGACCTTGAGCGCGATCGAGTTTGAAAATGAGAATTGGCTCTGTAGGAGTCTAGCTTGCGCTCCTACAGAGTTAGCCTGTGCAGCTAGGCTTCGGAAGGTGTGTCTTCTGTCTGAGAATTCCGAGACAGCAGCAGGCTGGCAACCACGCGATCGCCACCGCCCACAACTTCCGCACCCGCAGGCAGATTCAGTTCGTTGACGTGAATGGCATCACCAACTTGGAGATGGGTGACATCGACTTCGATCGTTTCAGGGATCGATTCGGGCGCACACTTGAGCGTCACTTCGTTGAGGACGGTATCGAGTTCGCCGCCGCCCAGCTTGACGCCGACGGGTTCGCCTACAAAATGGATCGGCACAGTCGCCTCGATCGAATCTTGCTGAGCAATCGAGAAAAAGCTGAGGTGATAAATTGAATTGCGCCAAGGGTGCGTTTGCACTTCGCGCAACAGCGCTTTGCCGCTCCAGCCGTCCTCGATTTTGACATCAACCAGCGTATTGTTCACCGAAGCCTTTTTCAGCAGGGTTTCCGCTGCCTTGGCGGGAATGGTGACAGAAATGGATTCTGTTCCTTTGTGTCCATAGATCACAGCAGGAATGAGGCCACTTTGCCGCAGGGCATTCGGCTTACTTTCGGGAGCGCGTTTTTGACATTCGATCGTCAGTTCCATCTTTCAATCAACTTAACTACTAGGGTGAACTTGAAAAAATTAGACAGCCGCAAAATTGAGACAGCCACAAAACTTACACAGCCAAACTTAAACGGTAGCGGGTGCAACGCCGTTTGTGTGCAGCAGTGCCCGCTTGGGTCCGTGAATGGGGTCTTCCACGATGATTGTTTGGTCGCGGCTGGCTCCGAGGGAGACGATCGCGATCGGCACTGCCATCAGTTCTGCTAAAAACTTGAGGTAGTCCAATGCCTGAGTCGGCAGGTCTTCCAATGTCCGGCAGTTTTCTGTCGATCGCTTCCAGCCCGGAAGCGTTTCGTAGATCGGCTGACAGCGACCGAAGCGGCGGGCGTTGCTCGGCAAATCGCGGACGCGCTGCCCGTCGATTTCGTAGGCCACGCAGACCTTGATTTCTTCGAGGTCGTCTAGCACATCCAGCTTGGTGATGGCAAGACAGTCCAGCCCGTTGATGCGGACGGCAATAGCGCCCGATCACAGCATCAAACCAGCCGCAGCGCCGTTCGCGTCCCGTCGTTGTGCCGAACTCTGCGCCGCGATCGCGCAGCAACTCTCCTATTGTGCCACTCAACTCGGTGGGGAAGGGACCTTCTCGACGCGAGTGGTGTAGGCTTTGGCGACGCCGATGACGCGATCCGATGATCGTGGGACCAATCCCCGACCCGACGCAGGCTCCGCCCGCCACCGGATTCGAGGAAGTCACATAAGGGTAAGTGCCGTGATCGAGATCCAACAGCGTCCCCTGAGCGCCCTCGAATAAAATGTTGCGGCGCTGTTCAACGGCGTTGTAAATGTGTAGCGAACTGTCGATCACGTGCGGACGCAGGCGATCGGCATAGCCAATATATTCGTCGATTACGAGCTTGGGATCGAGCGGCGGCAGGTCGTAAAGCTTTTCGAGGATGACGTTTTTGTATTCGATCGCCCATGCGTAGCTGCTTCCGCAAGCTGTCCGAGTCCATGAGATCGATGACGCGAATCCCCGTCCGCTCGGATTTGTCGGCATAGGTGGGACCGATGCCGCGCTTGGTCGTGCCGATTTTGTGATTGCCGCGCCGTTCTTCCGAAGCCTGATCGATTAGGCGGTGATAGGGCATCGTCACATGCGCCGTTTCCGAGATCAGCAATTTCTCGGTTGAAATGCCCAGCGCTTCAATCTGATCGAGTTCTTGAATTAGAACTTTTGGGTCGATTACCGTGCCGCAGCCGATGATGCATTCGGTGTTGGGGTAAAGGATGCCGGACGGAATCAGGTGCAGCTTGAAGGTTTGATCCTGCACAACGACCGTGTGCCCAGCGTTGACGCCGCCCTGATAGCGCACGACAACATCGGCTGATTTGCTCAGCAGATCCGTGATCTTTCCTTTTCCTTCGTCGCCCCACTGGGCACCGATGACAACAACGTTAGCCAAGGCTTTGACGGGTTTTCTAAAGTTTGCAGAACTTCCATTATGGGCACGATCGCACCCCTGTCAACTTAAATTTTGGGGCGATCGGATTTTCTGCTTAGCCTCAAGGACACGAAATCCACAAAATCTTCAACTTGACAAATTTACTCCCATTTTGAGAGAATCGAATAACCTAATCTATCGAAAAACTCCAATGAAAATTACACCTAAATTCTTTGAAATAACTCATGCACCTGATTTCAATTCGCAATCTTCGCAACGATGCTGCTCGATATGCTGATGTCAGTAAGCAAATTGACAATTGGTTTGCCAACGTTAAGAAGGCCAACTGGCAAAGCTTGGAAGATGTTCGCAAAGTTTATCGAGATGCTGAAGCTGTTGGAAATTTTACTGTCTTCAACATTAAAGGCAGTGCCTACCGATTGATTGTTGAGGTCGATTATGAATCCCAAGTGGTTTATTACAAGTATTTTCTAACTCACGCTGACTACAGCAAAAATAGATGGAAAAATGACCCTTACTTTTGACCAAACCGCATACGGAAATTTGCTAGCGGAAGTTGTTCCTCAAGTAATTGAAACTGAGGAGGAGTACGATCGCGCCCTGCAAATTGTAGAACGCTTAATGTTTACCAAAAATCGCACACCTGAAGAAAAAGCACTCTTCAAACTGCTGGTTCTGCTAGTTGAAGCATACGAAACAGAACACTATCCATTTGAGAAACCCACACCGCATGAAATTCTGCAACACATAATGGAAAGTAGTGGAATGCGGCAAGCCGATCTAGTTGGAATTATTGGCACGAGCGGCGTTGTTTCTGAGGTTGTGAATGGAAAGCGATCGATCAGCAAGGCTCAAGCAAAAGCGCTAGCCGACTATTTCAAAGTCTCACCTAGCCTGTTTATCTAAGCTGCCGCTGGGAATCGATAGACTTAGTAAAGATCAATCTAAGTTTAAGAGGCAACAACGAAAATGGTCGTGCTGTATGGGCTGCTGGTCGTGGTCATGCTGGTCGGAGTGGTGGGCGCGATCGTCCCCGCCGTTCCAGGCATCAGCTTGATTTTTGGCGCGATCGTGATTTGGGGCGTGGTCAAGGGCTTCGCAGGGCTGACCGTGCCGCTGATTGTGGCGGGCGTTGTCCTGCTGTTGGGAATGGGAATTGATTTTCTGGCAACCTACTGGGGAGCGCAAAAGTTTGGGGCGAGCAAGTGGGGGCAAATTGGCGCGATAGTCGGACTGCTAGCCGGGTTTTTTGGCCTGCTGCCTGCGTTGCCAGTAGGAGGGCCATTGGTCGGGCTGCTGTTTGGGCCATTGGTGGGAGCGGCGATCGGAGAATTTCTGTATCGCCGTGATTTCGTCCTGGCAATGAAGGCGGCACTGGGAATATTAGTGGGTACAATCGCCGGAAACGTGGTGCAGTTTGTGCTGGCGATCGCCACCGTTGCCGTTTTCCTATTCACCACTTGGTCAAGCGTGATGGGCGGAACCACTACGCCGCCCGTTTAAGCTATAGCCCGCCGAGCAGTTCTTCTAGGGCGGCCTTCATCTCTGGCGGACTGGTTGTTGCCGTGCCAAACTGCCGAACGACAATACTCGCCGCCAAATTGCCTAAAACTGCCGCTTCCCACAGCGTTGCGCCGCCAATCAATCCGAGCGTTAAGGCGGCGGCAACCGTGTCGCCCGCTCCAGTCACGTCATAAACATCGGTGCGGTTGAAAGCGGGGATCACCTGCTGGCTCGATCGATCGAACAAACTCATCCCCTCCTCACCTCGCGTAATTAAAATGTGCTGAGCCTGGGTTAGATTGAGCAAATCTTGTCCGGCGCGATCTAAAGTTGCAGGCGTGATTGCATAGCCGACCGCTTGTTCCGCTTCAGGCAAATTCGGGGTGAACACGCTTGCACCCTGATAGCGATCGAGCGCTTTTTGAGCATCAACGATCGATCGAGTATGCTGCAAAGCTGCCTGAATGACGGGAGGCGTCAAGGTTCCATCACCGTAATCCGAGCAGACGATCGCATCCACATCACCGACTTGACTGGAAATATATTCGGCTAGCTGAAGCTGCAAGGCGCGATCGGGCAGATTGTCGGATTTGCGATCGATTCGGACAATTTGCTGCGTCACGGACTGGCGAGCATGACCGGAAATGCGGTTTTGGTGACGGTGGGGCGATCGGGATCGATCAAAATTCCGCTGGTGTCGATCTGGGCAGACTCGAAGATCGATCGCAGTGCCCGCCCCTGTTCATCTTTGCCGACCAGTCCGACCGCTTTCACCTGTGCGCCCAGTTTCGCCAGGTTATAAACCGAGTTTGCGCCGCCACCGGGAATTTGCCGAGTGGTTTCGTGGCGCAAAATCAAAACCGGGGCTTCCCGCGAAACGCGCTCAACCTGTCCCGTCAGAAATTCATCGACCGTCAGATCGCCCACGACTAAGACGCGAGCGGTTGTGAAGCGATCGAGCAGGGCAAACAGGCGATCGCTTGCGGCTTTTAGTTGGGCAGCAAACTCCGAATCAAAACTCATGGCAACACCGCCAGCAACACCGAAGCTTTATTGTCGCCTAACTTGTGCCTCAGCTTGCAGGCGGGGTGGAAGCGTCGATCGGCGGACAGTCAGCGGTATTGTACTGGAAGATGACATCGACTCGGAACGGGCGATTCTGGTCTGTCTCGTTCTCGAAATCATCTTTATTTTGCACCGCCTCTAGCGCTCGACGGTTCAACAGCGCAAAGCCCGAACTCATAATCAGGCGCGGTTCCCCTACGCGATCGCCATCCCGATCCACCAGAACGCCGTAGCTTGCCTGCAACTGCTGCCGCGCCAGACAGGTTTCCCTCGAAGTGGGAACGCGAACGGTCACAGCCTCCACTGCTCCATCCCAACCACCTGCTTCAAGCTGCGGCGTGACATCGCTGATCCAAGCTTCATAGGCGGCGGTCACTTCTCTTCGGCGGGCACTCGTTCCGGCAATATTAAAGCTCGTCAGAAAGTCGCGATCGCGCTGCTCTTGCGCTCGTAGCTGAGCAATTTCCTCTGGCGATGGGCGATCGGGTGTCGGACTGGCCGGAGTTTCCGGCGGGTTGTTGCTGTTCGTGCCGCTGCCACTATTTGTGCCTGCGTTTGGCGAAGGCGTGGATGTTTTTGAGCACCAACGCTGCAGTATTGTAGCCCGGCCGTTTTTAGCTAGGTGCAATGCCAGCCTGCCCAAGTACGGCTGCAAGCCCTGCGCTGTAGCCAGGATGCGGGAGTCGGTTTTTTTGCCTGTCAGCTTCTCAATGTCCAGTGCTGCCTCCTCAAGCCCGGGAGCACCTTGTCTGCCCAATCTCCAAAGCCCCGTTCCAGAAACTTAGCAACCAAAGTAGTTACGCCCCTGCTTTTCCCGCTGAATTCATCTGCCCCTACGCTCTGCGCCTTAAGGTAGCT
>JAAUTJ010000482.1 GCA_012031475.1 Leptolyngbyaceae cyanobacterium SM1_3_5
AGGTTGAAACCGGAAGTGTTGGAGCGATCGCACCTGAGCAATCGTCTCAAAATCGCGGTCGTTATGAATCAGTAGTAAATCATTCTCCAAAGCAGCTTGAGCAATACAGCAATCAATCGGACTCCGAACCGTTAGCCCTGACGACGCAAATCATAGAAAATTCGTGCTGCCGCTTGCCAGGAATCATTTGTCAGTTCAACGTAGCCCTGAGTTTCAAGGTAGGTGGAAAGGAGTGCCCACTCTTTTTCGTTCAAGCTCCCCTGAAGCAATTCGAGTTGAGTGAACCGTGCCAGAAAAACGTCGCGATCGTTAATGAATGCTTCGAGCTTTTGACGGATTTGACCTGTACGATCGCGGAAGACACTGATCCAAACCGACCTATCAATCAGCAACATGACGAGTCTCGCGCAGGTCTTATGATCGAAACCCTCGGTGAATTGAATTTGCCCTGCGAGGTTGAGAAGATTTTCTTGCGGCGCGATCGCACCAATTCTTGCAGTGCTAAATTCACCAATTCTTCCTGGGTCGAGAGGTTGGTCAATCGAAGGGCTTCAGCCAAAAGGGATTCGTCAAGGTTGAGAATGATTTGCATAACGTAAGAAAATGGCTTTAGAAGCAAGTAGATTTATTCCTATTTTACTGTGACTACCTTTACTGTGATTGTGGGACAGGCTGCTGCCATTGAATTATTGGCTACCAATCATCACCGATCGATCTTAGGCAATTTGACATAAAATCAGAGTCCCATTGCTACTAAGATTTCCGTAGTTCGATGAATTCATTGCACTGTTGAGCTACTTCTGGATGTCGATTTGCCACTTCGGAAAGAACATCTTCGATCGTAGAAAGTGTTTGTTGCAGAAGAGGTTGAACCATGAGCGCAGTGACCTATTGTTAAGCAGTCAACTGTTAAGCAGTCAACTCGTTCATGTTGAACTTGAGGCGACACCACTTTACATAACGAAGTTGTATGACGAAGTGCTGCCCCTGACTGTCTATGTTCCGATCGCTGCAATCGTTCATCTCTGCGTTTCTTCCACTCCGGCGGGGGCGTTCGCTGGTCTGCGCCGATCGCCAAACGCCAGCAGATCCGCGATCGCCCCTAACCGATTTTGCCAAGTCCGCACCCGATATTCATCTTCCGTCTGCATCCAGCCCGGAAACGCCGCCTGAAACCGCCGCAACCGCGACTGCGCCAGGTCGAAATTTGCTTCAGACGGATCTGCCGCCAGTCGATCGAGCGCTTCCCCCAGAGCGGTTGCTTGCGATCGCCACACCTGCTGCTGATCAAGCGATGCCAGTTGATTTTGTCCGAGCCAATAGCTCCATTCACGAGTCAGCGCGGCGTAGCGCAACGCCGCTGCCTGAAACGGTTGGCGGTAGGGAATTAGGGCGGCTTGTCCCTGGGTGCGATCGAACACGGTTTCCAGTCCGGCACTGAGATTTTCGGCGGCGAACAGCGAATAGCCGCCTGCGGACGAATCGCGCAGGGCTTGAATTTGATCGATCGCAGTCGCATCCGGCAAGTTCAGCAGCCGAATCGAGGGCAGCACCAAAGCCGACCCGACATCCGCCCGCGTCAGCCAGGGAGTTGCCAGCCGCAGCAGGCCGTTCGTGTCCATTGCGTAGCTCATCGGCACAATCAGATCGACATCGCCGCGCTGCGCCCACAGTTCCCAGTGCTGCTGAATCCGGTTGAGCCGATCGCCCGTCGCAAGCGGAAAAACCGCAGTCGAGAGAAGCAGATTCGATCGCGAAGCGCTCCCGGAACGGTACCGACGCGACCTGAGCAGTTGCGCGGTTTCCGCCACAAATGAATTCACCTGCTCGACCCGAAACTGCGTCCAGCGCGGCCACAGCGGACTGCTCGGCGTCAGGGCGATCGGGTCTGTTCCGGTAAGCTGCTGAAACTGCTGTCTGGCCGCAATGCCATAGCCGTAAGTCCGGTTGGCACTCGGATCTTGAAACGGATAGCGGATGTAGTCTAGCTGCAAGCCATCGACGTTGTAGCGCGTCACAATTTCGTCAAACAGGCTGAGCAAATACTGCCGCACTTCGGGATTGGCCGGATCGAGAAACGGCTTGGTTTGTCCTGCCGGAATCGAATTGCCCGCATTGTCGTAGTTTGCCCAGTCGGGATGCGCGGCCAGAACGGGGCCGAGATAGCTGGCGGGCTGATTCACTAGCCGATTGTGCAGTTGGTTTCCGGCTGCAAACGTCCACACCCAGGCGTGTAGCTCCATGTCGCGATCGTGTGCCAGTTCGATTCGCTGCCGCCAGCGGGTCCCAGCCGCGCACCAGGGGATTTTGCTGCGGCGCAATCCGGCTGGGATAAATCGGATATCCGGCGTTGATCGTTTCAAAGAAACCGTGTTGATTCCCGCTGCGGCCAGCCGATCGAACACCTCAGCCAACCCTTCCGGCGATCCCGCCTCGACGATCGTGCCGCGATCGAGCCAGATTGCGCGAATCTCCGGCTGGGCGATCGGTCGGTCAGTTGGGAAATTGTCCCACAAAGTCCGCCGCGCCAAAATCCACTGCTGACGAGCGGCGCTGTAGTTGCGATCGCGCACCAGTTGCGGGAAATCGCCCAAAATCTGTCTGGCCTGCGTTAGGGCGGAATTGCCGATCGGCGTGATTTCGGCATCCGGCGATTTATCTTCGGGAAGTGCCGCCAAATCGATCGAACTGCCTGCCGACGCTTCGGACAACAGCGCACTCTCGAAGCGTCCGATCAAGCTGGCGAGTTCTTGCTGCATGGCGATCGCTTCCGCTGCCGAAATCGGCTGGCCGCTGGGCTGCACCTGAATTTGAGCGGGCACAACTTGTTCTGCCGGATCTGCTGTGGGTTGGACTGGTGGGGCGATCGCACCTGTCGCAGCCGTTGCAGCGGTGGGAGTCGGCTCGATTGCCCGTCCCGCCCGCAATGTGCCGTAGCGCCCGATCGCCGCTTGAAACCAGGTGCGATCGAACTCGCTCGCCATTTCGCCCCATTCCCAACCAAGGAAAACGCTGCGTCCCGTGACGACGATCGCTGCTTGATCCGTGCTGCCCCCCACACTTCCCCAAGTCGCGATCGATTCGCTGGCAACGCCGCTTTGTCCCAGCACCCCGCCCACGATCGCCGATCGCGTATTGCCCTGCTGCACCCAGATTTCTGTCCGGCGGCGCGGCAGCGTCAACCGAGTCGGCTGCTCGATCGATTGCTGCCAGTAGGCACCCAGGATCGATCGCAACGCCTGCTGAACGCCGTAGCTCGATCGTGTGCCGATCGCCCCGGTCACAATCACCCGTCCGCCTTGTCCCATCCAGGCTTCCAGCGCGAGCAGTTGGGCGGAATCAATGGTTTCAACGCTGGGCAAAAACAAAACGGTGACAGCCGCAAGGTCTTGGGGCGATCGCACCTGATCCCACTCGATCACGCGATATTCGCTGCCTTGCAGCCGCGCCGCAATGTTCGGCCACTGAGCCGCATTATCAGCACTGCGAACCACACCCAGCACGACCGGAGCCTGCCGCACCCCTTGGATCACAGGCGGCGTGGCAGCAGCGGGCAGGGCGATCGCAGGGGCAAGCAGGGGAATGATCAGCAGACAGCCCAAGCGGGCGATCGCGGTGCGGTTAGGGGATACGCTCAAGCAGTTCTCAATAAAGACTCCGCGAATAATGGTAGCTTTTCTAACTTCGTGAGCCAAGTGACTGGCGATCGATCGGGGTCAGGTTGTTTCGGGAATCAGTTCTAGAATTTCGTCAAAGCAAAAGCGGCGCACCAGTTCGGTTAGCTGCTCCGCGATCGACTGTTCTTCAGCCGGGATTTGCTCGATCAGTTGCAGGATGCGATCGCCATCGACGGCAAACGCCGCCCGTCGCAGTTCGCTCAGCCATTCGGCAGGCATGATTTGCAGCGAGGCCGGAAGCAGCGACACCGGAACGGGTGCTTCCTCGCTGACGGCTTCGCTGGCATCTTCGTAAACATATTGCGCTCCGAGATACCGCGCCATTTTCTCAAAAATCACCGCCTCGCGAAACGGCTTTCGCACAAAGTCGTCACAGCCCGCCGCCAAAATGCTGGCCTGCTGCTCTTCAAACGCACTGGCCGTCAACGCGATGATTGTCGGCGTGGTGTCGGGCGTTTGCGCTTGCCGAATGCGGCGCGTTGCTTCGTAGCCGTCCATTACGGGCATTCGCATATCCATCCAGATTAGCTGCGGCTGCCACACTTGCCACTGTTCGATCGCCTCCTCGCCATCGATCGCCAGCCGCGTCTCGAACCCGACAATCTCCAGCAGTTGCGTCATCAGGTCGCGATTTTCCAGGCGATCGTCCACGACCAAAATGCGATAGCTGGGCTGATTCTCGGCCAGCCGCAGTACGCGCCGCTGCACGGTTGGCGTAGGCAAAGCGATCGCGTCCACCTGCTGAATGGGAATCTGAAAGCGAAAAGTGGAGCCTTGGGCGATTGTGCTGGTGAATTCGATTTCGCCGCCCATCAGGTGAATGAAC
>JAAUTJ010000483.1 GCA_012031475.1 Leptolyngbyaceae cyanobacterium SM1_3_5
GGGGATTTAGGGGGCTAAAGAGATCAACAGCGAACCGATCCGAAGCTTCAAAACACACCCTACAAAACTTCGGCGCGGAGACGAGCGATCGGTAGACACAGCATCTTCCGCACCCCGGACACATAGGCGCGTTTGGTGAACACGTCGTAGTCGTTGCGCTCGATCGCATCGAGAATCTGGCGATACAGCATCAGGGCTGCCCAAACGGGAAATCTGGCATCGGGGCTGAGGCGACCAATTCCGCTTTCGGCGGTGGCAAAAAACTTGCGGGCGCGGCCAATCTGAAAGCGCATCAGTTCGCGCCAGCGATCGTCCACTACGCCCTTCATCAAATCGGCTTCGGTGTAGCCAAACAGGGCGAGTTCTTCCAGGGGAATGTAGATTCTGCCGCGTCTGGCATCTTCACCCACGTCGCGCAAAATGTTCGTCAGTTGATTGGCGATGCCCAGCGCGATCGCTTCTTCTTGCGGATCGCCCGTCTGCGTACATTCCCAAGGAGTCGTCGGAGGGCTATCCACGCCCATGACGGCAGTAGACATCAGGCCGACCGTGCCCGCGACGCGATAGCAGTAGAGGTTTAGCTCGTCAAAGGTTTGGTAGCGCGATCGATACAGATCCATGCGCCTGGCCTTCGATCATGTCGCGGAACGGCTGAATGTCGATCGGAAAGCGATCGAGTGTATCCACGAGGGCAACATCGTAGCTGTCGATCGGCTGGCGATCGAAGATGGTTTCGATGTTGCGCTCCCAGTGGTCAAGCGTATCATCAGTGGTTAGCTCTGCTCTGGGGCCGTCCACGAGTTCGTCAGTGCGGCGACACCAAACGTAGATCGCCCAGATTGCGCGACGCTTGGCCTCTGGCATCAGCATCGTACCCAGATAGAAAGTTTTGGAGTACTTTGCGGTGATTTGACGGCAAAGCTCGTAAGCGTCCTCCAGAGAGGCCAATGTGGTCATGCGAGGGGTTTCAGGCAGTTGCAGCATTGCGTCGCAGGCAAAATTGAGGGCACGATCGGCAGAATTTCACAATAAAAGAGTCCACCAAGTCAACAGTCAAGCCGATCGCGTTTAGGAAGCGGCTACGGGTTGGCTGCTGGCTGCTGGCTGATCCCGAAGGACTGGCGGCTGATCGCAAATGGCCTGCGCTGTCAGCTTACCAGAAAGTACGGCTCCCTCCATACTGCCGAGATAGCGCTGCATCGTATAGCTGCCCGAAAGAAAGAAATTGGCGATCGGGGTAATTTGGGTCGGGCGATATGCTTGCCGTCCGGGAGATGCCGTATAGACCGATCGAGGCGTCTTCACAACCTTGAATTTACGCAGCTTTGCCGGATTTTCTCCAGTCAAATGTTGCGGGAAGAGCTTTTTGAGTTCTTCCATCGTCGCCGCAATAATCTCGTCGTCCGACTTGTCGATCCAGTCTTTGGCCGGAGCAAGCACGAGTTCGAGCATCGATCGATCCGGGTCTTCGTATTCCTTGCAGGTGATGCTCATGTCCGCATAAACGCTGAGCAGCGGCGATCGCGAGAACAAAAGCTGATCGATGTCGGTGAGCTTGCGATCGAACCACAGATGCAAATTGATCACGGGAACGCCTTCGAGTCCGTCCAGCTTTTGGAAAAATTCCATTTTCTTCCAGGCTTCAGGTCTGAGGACTTTCATCACGTCAACCGACATGGCGGAAACGTAAGCGTCGGCGGTGAGAGTGCGATCGACTTCACCATTCACGCCGCGAATCGCAAAGTATTTCACTGTGCCGTCTTCGTTCAGAACGATTTCTTTGATCGGTGAGTTGAGGTGAACTTCGCCGCCGCGCTCCGTCACGTAATCCACGATCGGCTGGCATAACCGTTCTGTGGGTGAACCATCGAGAAAGGCAATTTTTCGAGCCCGTAGCGCTCTTGCAAGAAACGATTGAGAGCCGTTAGCAAAATCGTGGAAGAAACTTCGTCAGGATTGATGAACGTCAGCGCTTTGGTGGCGGCAATAAACACATCGCTGGTGATGTCTTCGCCAATGCCCTGGCGTTTGAGCCATTCGAGGAACGAATACTTGTCCATTTCCTCAACGTACTGCTGGCCGCGCACGATCGCCGGAGTCAGACCGATCGCAAACCGGATTTTCTGATACCAGGTCAGCATGTCGTTATTTTTCAAAATCGACATGATCACGTTGATCGGGGCAGGAATATCCGGCACGTCGAAGCGCGAGTAGGTTCCCGGTTTTTCCGGCTGGTTAAAAATCAAGGTGTGCTGCTTCCACTGCAAGCGGTCAGCGATGCCCAACTCGTTCATCAATTGCAGCATGTTCGGATATGCACCGAAAAAGGCGTGCAGTCCGGTTTCATACCAGTCGCCGTCTTCGTCTTTCCATGCGGCGACCAAACCGCCCAACACGTCTCGGCTTTCCAGAACGATCGGGGTGTGTCCGGCATCAATCAGATACTTGGCGCAGGCCAAACCTGCTAAGCCGCCTCCGGCGATTGCAACGCGCATCTAGGGGTTCTACCTTCTCAAACACGAAAGGATGGGGTCTCATTATTATAAAGCCGCACGGAAAGCTAAAAAACCACCGTGATTGATTCGGTCGATGAAAGCAACACAGCGGCTTTAGCCCCTGCTAAATGGTACAGTTATGCTAATGGCATTTAACAATTGAATTGGGTGTCGGGTGTCGGCCAGCGGGAGCGGGGGCGATCGCCCCCGTTCATGTCGTTTGCGTGGCGGCGATCGCAATTCCCAAGGGGAATATCCGATGCTCCTGCACCTGCACCCGCTGATGCAAGGCTTCTGCTGTGTCGTTGGGCAAAACCGGAACCGCCGCCTGAAGGACGATCGCCCCGCTATCGACTTCCAGTTCCACTAAATGGACGGTACAGCCTGTGATTTTTACGCCTGCGGCGAGGGCTTGCTCGATCGCCCGGATGCCGGGAAAACTCGGTAACAAGCTGGGGTGAATGTTGAGAATGCGATCGGGAAACGCCTCGATCAAAACTTCCGTCACGCGCCGCATCCAGCCCGCCATAATCACCCAGTCCACCGAATGCTGACGGAGCGTTTGGACGATCGCCTCGTCCAAATTTTCCCTTGTTGCGAATTCTCGATGATTCAGCAGAACGGTCGGAATATTGCGGGCTTGGGCACGTTGGGCGGCGATCGCGTCAGGATTGTTGTAGATCAAAACCTGAATTTGCGCGCCAAGTTCCCCCCGATCGATCGACTCGGCAATCGCCGCAAAATTACTGCCGCTTCCCGAAGCTAAAACGCCCAGCTTCAGCGAAGTTGCCAAGCTTGCATCGTCAGTGAGGGCGAAATTAAGCTGGTTTGATCGATCGCTTCCGTATTCATGCAGTAAAACTGTTCCGCCTGTACCGATATTTTCACGCAGCTACCCTACCATGAGTCGAAGCTATGCCCTACGGTAGATGAGGAATGAATTTTACGTTTCATGAACTGGCTCGATCGCAAAACGCTCCATTCGCTCACGCCCTGGCTGTTTCTCGCGCCTGCTTTGCTGCTGCTGGGAATCTTTCTGCTCTGGCCGATCGCCTATCTGTTTTGGCTCAGCTTCACGGCTGGCAGCTTCACGCGATCGGGAGCCGTTTGGATCGGACTGCGGAACTACTGGCGCTTGCTGCTGGATGCGGATTTTTGGCAGGTGATTGGCAACACGGCTTACTTTACGATCGCCACTGTCCTGCCCAGTCTGGCAATTCCCCTCGCTCTGGCGGTGGGGCTGAACGGGGCGATCGTCGGACGCGATTTTCTGCGAACGGCCTATTTCATTCCCTCAATTACCTCACTTGTGGCCGTTGGGCTGGGATTTCGCTGGCTGTTTCAAGCCGATGGCGTGGTGAACGGCTGGCTGGGGGCGATCGGCCTTCCTACGATTCCCTGGCTGGGCAGCACGGTTTGGGCGATGCCCGTTTTGATCTTGCTCTCCATCTGGAAGCAGCTAGGATTTAACTTAGTGGTATTTCTGGCCGGACTGCAAACGATTCCCGCCAGTCGCTACGAAGCGGCTGAACTAGACGGCGCAAATGAGTGGCAGCAGTTTTGGCACATTACTCTACCAGGGTTGCGTCCTACCTTTATCTTTGCTGCGATCACAACCGCCATCTTTACATTACGCAGCTTCGAGCAACCTTACGTCATGACTGGCGGAGGACCACTGAACTCAACTAACTTACTCGTCTTTTACATCTACGACGAAGCCTTTGCTCAGTTTGACTTTGGCTATGCCGCCGCCGCCGCAACAGTTTTGCTGAGCGTAACGCTTATTTTAATTTACTTACAGTTGCAAGTTTCTCAAGAAGAGTAGGTTAAAGCTCCGCATCAGTCAAATTGTAAAGAAATATTTATTGAATCGGCAGCATAAACCGATAACTTTTCATCTTTTTACCTGAATAGGGTTTACAAATATACATATAACAATCTAAAATCGCAGCCCGTTTCAACCAGATTGCTATCGTAGTAACTGAAGCGGTTGTGATCAATGGGGAT
>JAAUTJ010000484.1 GCA_012031475.1 Leptolyngbyaceae cyanobacterium SM1_3_5
AACTGAATTTGCTGGGCTGTTTGTTATCCAAAGTTTTCGTCCTGATACCTTTTTTACTGCTGAGCAACAGGAGCGGCTGTCAGAACTGATGGATCTGTGGCGATCGGTGCGCGATCGAGGAGAAGCATTTCCACCAGAGCAGCAAGCAGAATTGGACGCTTTAGTTAAGGCTGAATTGAGGGCAGCAGGCGATCGAATAGTGACTTTGGGTAAAACTGACGAAACAGTATTGTTTACTCCATGAGCGGAATTGACCGCGAAATTATTCCAGATACTCGATCGAGTTTGATCGATCGCCATCTACCAAATACGCCACAAGTTCAACGGTTGCTGCGAAGAGAAGGTAGGGCACACGTGTTTATCGATCGCGAAACCTTAGAACGAGTCACGCGAGCCATTATTGAAAGAGGTGAGCGAACTGGAATTGAGGATGAAGAGGATGATTACGATCGCTATGAACTTTACTTTTCAGAAGCGATCGGATACATAATCAAAGCAGATGGAAGCCAAATTCCGCTGTATTACGGCGAGATTAAAATTGTGAAAGAAACAGGTGAATATCATGCAATCCCCCGCACCAGCCCTCGCAGAACAAGCTAA
Organism: Leptolyngbyaceae cyanobacterium SM1_3_5; assembly: GCA_012031475.1. Lineage (GTDB taxonomy): Bacteria > Cyanobacteriota > Cyanobacteriia > Elainellales > Elainellaceae > JAAUTJ01. The sequence continues at coordinate 601 of JAAUTJ010000484.1, forward strand.
AACCTGGAAATTTTTAGAACTTTGGGTTGATCCCGTTCTATTTCCGCCAAAGATTCTGATGCTAGTAGGCGATCAAGACGGAACTTGTCGGATTTTCAACCCTGCATCTGATTACAAACTCATCGTGACTCACGCCAACTACCAAGCCGCTCAAGAGTGGCTGCTTGAAGATGAATATGAACGAGTTAAAGGCCAACTTTTGGCTGAAGAAATCATGTAGTCATCGGCTTTCATTCTTGCTCTTTACTTGCGATCGCCCCATTCAAACCTCTCAACAAGGATAATGACAATGACATTACAAGAACTGCAAGAGCAAGCTTTGAAGCTATCGATCGAGGAGCGGTGGCAGTTGATTCGGGTGGTGTTGCGATCGGTTCAACCCCATCCCCAATCACCCCTCAAACACAAAGGCTTAGCCGCGAGCTTAATCGGTATTGCAAAGACAGACGCGCCACCACCAACAGACGAACAAGTAGAAGCAATGCTCGATGAACGACGGATGCAGAAGTATTTGTAATGCGAGTTTTATTTGACACGAATATTCTGCTGGATGCTTTGCTGGCACGTGAACCATTTGTAGCGAATGCGGCTGTTCTATTCAATGCAGTTGAAGCAGAACAAATTGAGGGGTTTGTGTCAGCAACAACGGTAACGGACGTGCATTATTTGGTGAGACGACAAACTCAAAGTCTTGAAACTGCGATCGATGCCGTCACTCGATTGTCAGCGCTGATGGAAATTGCTGCGGTGGATCGCGAAGTATTAGAGCAAGCGATCGCCTTGGAATTCACTGATTTTGAAGATGCTGTACAGGTCGCCTGTGCAATGAAATTAGGGCTAGATGCGATCGTCACTCGTGATGTAAATGGCTTCACAAACTCACCGATTCCAGTTCTATCACCTGAAGATTTAATCAATCGCTTATTTGAGTAGCGATCGCTTTCAGATCAAATTATATAATTTGAAGCAAGAATTCTTGAAGTGCGAAGAATGACGGCAGTTGCGATCGCCCCTGTAACGCATGAGCGGAATTGACCGCGAAATTATTCCAGATTTTCGATCGAGTTTGATCGATCGAAAATCTGGAATACGCCACAGGTTCAACGGCTGCTGCGAAGAAAAGGTAGGGCACACTGTTTCTCGATCGCGAGACTCTAGATCGTGTCACGCGAGGCGAAATCAAACGCCGATGCAGCGATCGATCGTTTGAAAGCAGGTCCTAATAAAAAAGAGCAAGCGATCGCTTGCTCTTGCACCTGCAACCTAACTTTGGTCAAGCTGGAACGCTAGCAGACTACTCAGCCTTGAGTTCCGAACTGCTTTCGAGCTTGAGATCCGGGCGGCGCTCCGCAATGTAGCGGCTCAGCAGCGTGTTCACAAACGACAAGATCACGGGACCCAAAATGAAGGCAATCAGGCCGCTGACGTGAAATCCCGGCACAAACAGCGAAGCGAGCCAGAAGCAAAAACCGTTCACCACGAGCGAAGCTGCACCGAGGCTGAGGAAGTTCAACGGCAGCGTCAGGGTAGACAAAACAGGCTTCACTGAGGCATTGACTGCGCCCAGTGCGATCGCGGCAATGATCGCGGCTGGGAACGTTGCAATATCAACACCTTTTAGCAGAATATCAACGACCAGCAGGCTTAATGCCGTTGCCAACCAGGTCAAGAAAACTCCAATCATTGGATTTCCTCCAATACTATAAACAGCAAATCTTTTATGTTCTAGGCTAATTATGGCTTGCTTACTTGAGGATGAGAATCTCTACGCAGATAGAGATCTCCCACCATCTATCGATCGGGGATTACGACCGCCTCAGATTAATTCGGAAGGGAGAGGTAATCTATTCTGGAGATCGAACACAATAGCGATAAAGCTAGCAGATTAAAAAGAGAGAAAAAACAATGAAAGCGACCAGACTTCTGCTTGGTATTCTCCTTCCACCGCTTGGTATTTTTCTGACCTATGGCGTTGGTCCGACTTTGTTGATCAGCGTTTTGCTGACTGTTTTTGGTTGGCTTCCCGGCAGCATTTATGCAGTTTGGGCAATTACGAAGCACTACGAACAAATTGAGCGTGCGTAAGGCGCATTGATTAGCAGTTTGAATCGTTGTCATGTGGGCGGAAGCAAGATTTGTTTCCGCCTTTGCTTGTTGGATATGGAGTGCAGCGTTCAGCCAATTCACGCTAATCTGAATGGAGCGATCGAGGTTTTTATGACAACTCAACTGCGGCATCAAGACGACATTGGCGGCGAGGTGCAGTCCTATTCGTGGCAATGGCAGGGTCAGACCTACACGATCGCCACCGAGACGCTGGGACAAGGCGCACCCGTGCTTTTGCTGCCTGCCATAAGTACGGTTTCGTCGCGATTGGAACTGCGGGAAATCGCTCAGCAGCTTGCCGTTCACTTTCAGGTGACGGCGATCGACTGGTTAGGCTTTGGCGATTCCGATCGCCCGCCGCTTCAGTACAGTCCTGTCCTGTTCGATCGCCTGCTGCAAGACTTGGTGCGCGATCGCTTCACGCAGCCGCCCGCTGTTCTCGCTGCTGGACATGGCGCGGGCTATGCGCTGCGGCAGTCGTCACTCTGGTCGAAGTTGGTGCTGGTTGCTCCAACTTGGCGCGGTCCTCTGCCCACGATGGGCGCTCCGATCGCGGTTGCCAGCGCGGTTCGCGGACTGGTGCGATCGCCGCTAATTGGTCAAGCGCTGTATCAGGCCAACACAACGCCGGGATTTTTGAAGCTGATGTATGGACGGCATGTGTATGTGGATCAGGCAAAATTGACCCCGAATTTATTGAGAGAAGGCGGTCGCTGACGCAGCAGACCGGGCACGTTTTGCGCCTGCGGCTTTTGTCACAGGGCGATCGATCCGGCAGCAAATCAACAGGAATTTCTCGATTTCGCGCAAGCCTGCACAGTTCCAATTTTGACAATTGTTGCAGCGAAAGCCCCACCAAAATCAAGTGCAGAAATGCAGGCGATCGCGCAATTACCGCACGTTCAATCTGTTAGCGTTGCGGGAACATTGGGACTGTATGAAGAATGTGCGATCGAGGTTGTAAACGCCGCCTTGCCATTTTTGCAGGCTGCGTAATTGCGGTGATTTGTCGCATCCAAAAAAAGTTTTGACGATCGAGCAAATTCCGGTATACTACTCCGCTGAGGGAAGAAATGCCCCTACGCCTTCGGGGACAAGCCGAAGCACGTAGAGGACTTCCCCCAAACGATAGGCGATGTATCACTTGGAGGCGTTTATGATCTTATGATCTTACGTCAGCTTTGCGCTGCGGTTGCACTGTTTCACAACTTTGCGACCGCAGCCGATCGATTTTTGCTGTCCGATTCGCTGATTTAGGCGGGAGGACAACCGAATCATGGGAGTTAGGAATCACGTTCCTAGCTCGATCGCATTTGTCGTCACAGTTTGCAGTGGCGGCAAATGCCTTCGAGTCGAAGTGCTGCTCGACTTGCAGGAGCGCTTTCTATTTGTGCCTGCTAGATTGCTGCCGATCGTACAGAATCGCATTCCAATTTTTGTGGAAAAGCTGGGGGCGATCACGACAAATATTTTGGCTCTCCAGAAGTGGGACGGCAACGATCCAACCACAGAATATCAGCCGATTTTTCTGCTCAAAGGCTATCGCATTGCCGACAATCGAATGCGCTTTAACGTCCTTTTGGGCGAGCCGCACTTGCTGCAAGTGGGCGAATTAGACCAGCGATCGGAGGTGCAGCTAGACGAAGAATAGATCGCTTGCCAGCATCGATCGAGGTGCGGAACGATCGTGCCTCGATCGAATTAATTTCCCAATCAAAAATGAGGCGAGAAAATATCGGATTCGATCGATCGTTCATCTCGCTAGAATGGAATCATTGC
>JAAUTJ010000485.1 GCA_012031475.1 Leptolyngbyaceae cyanobacterium SM1_3_5
GATTAGCGGGTGGTTTAAGGGTCAGTCGAGGCGAAGATTTTGGCTGAGTCGGGCTGTAGAAGCTGGCGGGATGAGATTGCGATCGCTTGGGGAGATGCGAAGGCATATTGGGCAGCATTTCAGCGGGCGTTGAGCCGACTGCCAGCGGATGATTTGGCGACGACGATTACCCGTGAACAGTGGGCAGTACCGCTATTGCGGAGTTTGGGCTATGAGCCAGTTTATACGGCGAAGGCGGAAGTGGTGGACGGGCAGACCTTCGCGATTTCGCATCGGGTCGAAGCGGGTGAAAACAAGCCGCCGATTCAGATTGTCGGCTGTCGAGTTGGGCTAGAGCAGCGTCCGCCGAGTGGAACACCGCGCCTGTCGGCTCACGCGCTGGTGCAGGAATATCTCAATCGCACTGAGCATTTGTGGGCGATCGTCACCAATGGCTTGCAGTGGCGACTACTGCGAGACTCGTCCTTGATGACGCGCTTGAGCTACATCGAATTTGATTTAGAGCAGATTCTCAACGGCGAGAATTTTGCCGAGTTTGGCTTGTTCTACCGTTTGTTTCATCGATCGCGCCTGCCGCAGGGCATGGAAGACGCGGATGAATGTTTGCTCGAATACTACCACCAGGAAACGCTGCAACAGGGTGGACGAGTACGAGAGCGTCTGAGAGAGGGCGTTGAAAAGGCGCTAATTCAACTGGGAACGGGATTCTTGCAGCATCCGGGAAATGATGCGCTGAGGCAGAAGTTTGACTCGGGACAACTGAGCCACACTGACTATTACCGCCAGCTTTTGAAGCTGATTTATCGATTGCTGTTTCTGATGGTGGCGGAGTCGCGAAATCTGCTGCTGATGAGTGAGGATGCGGAGAAGGCGCGAATTTATCGAGAATATTACAGTATCGATCGACTGCGGGCGCTGGCAGAGCGTTTCGCCTGGCGGCGAGAAGGATTTCAAGATTTGTGGCGCGGGTTGCAGGTGACGTTTCGCCTATTTGAAGGCGGCGAAGATTGGCGCGGGCATTTGTTGGGACTGTCGCCCCTGAACGGCAATTTGTTTGGGAAAGAGACGCTGCCGAATTTGGATGGGGCGATCGACAATCACGATTTGCTGATGGCGATTCGGCATCTGTCGCTGTATGAGCAAAAAGGGCAACTGCGACGGGTCAACTATGCGGCTCTCGATGTCGAGGAGTTGGGCAGCGTTTACGAGAGTCTGCTCGATTTTCACCCCCAAGTAGCGCAGCGTGAGGGGATTTATGAGTTTCGGTTGGTGACGGGGAGCGATCGCAAAACGACAGGTTCCTACTACACGCCGCCGGAATTGGTTGGACAGTTGCTCAAGAGTGCGTTAGAGCCAGTGATCGAGGCGCGGCTGAAAGCGATCGGTGACTCAAAAACTGCACAAGAACAAGCCTTACTGTCGATCACCGTTTGCGATCCGGCTTGTGGTTCCGGGCATTTTCTGCTGGCGGCGGCGCGGCGGATTGGCAAGGAACTGGCGCGGATTCGGACGGGGGAAGCGCAACCGGGAGCGATCGCGCTGAGGCAGGCGATTCGCGATGTGATTCAGCGCTGCATCTATGGCGTTGATTTGAATCCGCTGGCGGTGGATTTGTGTAAGGTGGCGCTGTGGATTGAAGGATTTTGTGCGGGAATGTCGCTGAACTTTTTGGATCACCGCATTAAGTGCGGCAATTCGCTGGTTGGCGTTTCGGATTTGGACTGTCTGAAAGAGGGCATTCCAGATGAGGCGTTTAAGGCAGTGACGGGAGATAACAAAACGCTGTCGGCGCAGTTTAAGAAGCGCAATAAGCAGGAGAAAAAAGATTTAGTTAGCGGGCAATTGTCGATCGATTTCGAGGCGATCGAGCAGGAGCGTCAGCAGTATGCCAAATCGTCTGAACAACTCAACCAAATTAAAGACAATGATCCGCCGACTGTGCGCGAAAAGGAAGAGAAATATCGCCACAGTCGTCATTTAGTGGCATGGCTGCGTGACTATTCCGCCTGCAATCTTTGGACGGCAGCATTTTTATGCCGATTACCGATCGGCATTTGGCGCTGTTGCCGACTTCAGCGGCGATCGAAAAGGTGCTGCAAGGCAATTGGGCAACACAAGAAATTGTCGATGCGGCGAACCAACTTGCAGAAGAAAAGCGATTTTTCCACTGGCCGATCGAGTTTCCCGATGTGTTTAAGCAAGGCGGCTTCGATTGCGTGTTGGGCAATCCACCTTGGGAGCGCATTAAGCTACAGGAAAAAGAATTCTTTGCGTCTCGCAGTTTTGAAATTGCGAATGCTGCAAACAAATCAGAACGCGAAAAGCTAATCAAGGATCTGCCCCAAAAGAAACCTGAACTTGCCCAAGCCTTTGAAACGGCAAAACACGATGCTGAAGCACAAAGCAAATTTATTCGAGAATCCGATCGATTTGCTTTAACCGCAGTTGGCGACATCAACACCTACGCTGTGTTTGCTGAAACGGCAAGAAATATCATTTCAGGCAGCAGCAGAGCCGGAATTATTGTGCCAACAGGCATCGCAACAGATGACACCTGCAAGAAGTTTTTTTGGGGATTTGATTCAGAAGCGATCGATCGCCAGCCTCTACGATTTCGAGAACCGAGATAAGCTATTTTCTGCCGTAGATAGCCGCATGAAATTCTCGCTTCTGTCCCTCAGTGCAGATCCGATCGATCGCGCCAATTTTGCCTTCTTCCTGACGCAGCCAAAACAGACAGACGATCGATCCCGCCTCTTTCAGCTTTCGGCTCAAGACATCGCCTTGATGAATCCAAATACGCTTACCTGCCCAGTTTTTAGAACAAGCACAGATGCAGAACTGACCAAGAAAATTTATCAAAATGTTCCCGTTTTAGAGAATGAGCGTACAGGCAAAAATCCCTGGGGCATTTCATTCATGCGAATGTTTGACATGGCGAACGATAGCGGCTTATTTGCCTATGAACCTGCTAAAGGATTCGTACCGCTGTATGAAGCGAAAATGCTGCATCAGTTTGACCATCGTTGGGCGACGTACTCAGGCAGTAATACAAGAGATGTAACTTTGGATGAGAAGGGCGATCGCTCCTTCCAAGTTCAACCTCGCTATTGGGTCGATCGAACTGAGGTAGAAAATCGATTAGCGAACAAGTGGAATAAAGATTGGTTGTTTGCTTTTAGAAACATTGCCAATTTCGATAACGAACGCACGTCAATCTTTAGTTTGTTGCCTAAAGTGGCACTTGGTCACAGCGGATCGATCTTCACAATCACTGTTTCAGACAATAGATTAGGTACTTGTCTGTTAGCTAATTTCTGTAGCTTAATTTGTGATTTCACCGTCAGAATGAAGATAGGGCGGGTAAATCTCAGCTTTTATATCGTCAAACAACTTCCGGTTTTGCCTCCAGAAGCTTACAGTTCGATCGACATTGAATTCATCAGTGCACGAGTGCTGGAACTGGTTTACACCGCTTGGGATATGCAGCCCTTCGCCCAAGATATGGGCTATGACGGAGAGCCGTTTGAGTGGGATGTCGATCGCCGTGCGCTGCTGCGTGCCGAACTCGACGCCTACTACGCCAAACTGTATGGACTCGATCGCGACGAACTGCGCTACATTCTCGATCCTGCCGATGTTTACGGTTCCGACTTTCCCAGCGAAACCTTCCGCGTCCTCAAAAACAACGAAATCCGACAGTTTGGCGAATACCGCACCCAACGCCTCGTCCTTGCCGTCTGGGATAGGATGGGATTCTAAAAATCGACTTTCGATTCCCGATGAACACCAAACTGATTGATTCGCTCGTCCAAATCATCCAAGCCTTGTCAGAAGAAGAGCGATCGCTGCTTCAGCAAAAGTTGAATCCGGCTTCGATCGCTTTGCAAAATGCGAATTCCCTGCGCGATGAAGCATTTATCGGAATGTGGCGCGATCGTCCCGAAATGGAAGACAGCAGCCAATGGGTTCGCAATTTGCGACAGCAACAGTGGAGCCGCTAAATGGCGAGTGTTTTGATTGATACTGACATTTTGATCGATGTGGCGCGTGCGATTGAAATCGCGATCGCTCGATTGGAAACAGAAGCTCAAACCTCCACCCTGCTGATTAGCACGATTACACAGATGGAGTTGACGATCGGCTGTCGCAACCGAGCAGAACTACAAAATCTCGATCGCTTCCTTCAACGCTACGAAATCATCAAACTCAATGAAGCAATTTCGGACAAAGCGATGAACTGCTTCAGGTTTATAGTTTGAGTCATGGTCTGCTCATTCCTGATGCTTTGATTGCCGCAACTGCGATCGCCTGCAATGTTCCATTACTCAGTAAAAATCAGCGCGATTATCGCTTCATCCCAGAACTCAATCTGTTGCCCTACCCCTGAGTCAACCAACTATGACCGCTTTCACCATTAACTTTAATCCTGTCATTGAAATGACCGATGAGCAGTTCTACCAGCTTTGTCGGGCAAA
>JAAUTJ010000486.1 GCA_012031475.1 Leptolyngbyaceae cyanobacterium SM1_3_5
AACGTTGGGATGTGCATGATGATTGTTGTGCCAGCCTTCACCAAAAGTCAGCAGGGCTGCCCACCAGAGGTTTCGTGAACCGTCGTCCGTGTCGAAGGGGCGATCGCCAAACAAATGGGTTGCAGAGTTAATCAGCCAGGTGGTGTGCCACAGCAGCACAATTCTGACAAACACGCCCCAAACCACAAACGACCAGCCGCCCAGCGCGTATAGAGCGATCGCCAACGGCAGTTGCAGCAAGAGGAAGTAGCGATCGAGCCAGACATAGAACGGGTCGCGAGCGAGATCGGGCGCGTACTTACGGTAGGTTTGGCGGGCAAAGAATTCGGCGCGGGGATACATAATCCAAAGGATGTGGCTCCACCAAAAGCCGCGACGGGCAGAGTACGGGTCTTTCTCAATATCTTCCGTAAAGGCGTGATGTTGACGGTGGCCTGCTACCCAGAAGATCGGGCCGCCCTGAAGCGCAAGTGAGCCAATTAGCGCGATCGCACACTCTAGCAGTTTGGGCACTTGCAAGCTGCGGTGCGTCAGCAGGCGATGATAGCCCAGGCAAATCCCAATGCTGCCCAGCAGCCAGTGCAGCGCGATCGTCACGCCCAATGCCGACCAGGAAAAATACCAGGGAGCCAGCAGTGCCAGCGCATGGATCGCGCTAAAGAAAATGACGTTGCGCCAACTGAGGGCAAGCGGTTTCTGGCCTGCCGAGGCAGACGTGAACAGTTGAGTGGTCATGAAGAGTCCTGGTGGAATTTTTGAAGGTCGATCGATGCTTTGTGCGTCAGCCCCGATCGATCGCATCTGCAAAGGCAGCGGCAAAGTTGGAGAAAGCCGCTAGAGTGAATGCAAGTGCTGCTTACATTTCTACTGTAGCAGAGCATTCTATTTTAGTGCAAGTAACACTTGCATTTCTCCGATGTCCGATCGACCCCGCTCCACCGAACGCCTGATTCAAGCCGCGATCCAGCTATTTGTCGCGCAGGGCGTCACCGCCACAACCACCCGCCAAATTGCAGAACTGGCAGGCGTGAATGAAGTCACGCTGTTTCGGCAGTTTGGCAACAAGCAGGGCTTGCTGCTCGCCGTTCTCAAAGAGGCCACCCTACTCACGCCGCTGGGTGAAGCCTTGGGACAGCAAGCGACTCAAGCTGCCAGTTTCGATCAAGCACTCCAACGCTACGGGCACTTGCAGCTTGCGGCGATCGATCAAGCACCGGAACTGCTGCGATCGCTGATTGGTGAAGCCGGACAATATTCGCCTGAAACCGCGCAAGCCTTGGGACAAACGCTCCAGCAACTCAACCACTACACCACTCAGTATTTGGCGACTGTGCTTCAGGATCAGCCGCCTCTTCTGCCAGTTGCCACGATCGCCGCCCTCCTGAACCGTTTGCTGCTGGGCAATGCCGTCCTGGAAGCGACCGCGCCCTCAGATGCACGGTGGGAACGCGCCGAATTTCTCAGCCAGTTGACGACGCTGTTTCAGCAGGGCGCACTGGCGCAGCCATCGCCTCACGACTCCCGTTTGCCTCCCATACCTGCCGCTGCTGCCGACTTGCCTGAGGCGATCGGGCATTCGCTGTTGCAGCAGGCCAAAAAGAGCAGCCTCCAAGATTATGCGATCGCCTACGTTTGTTTGCCGCAGGTTTGAGTGCGGGCGAAGTTGTGGCGCTGCGTCGATCGCACTCACAAAGCGATCGCCATCAGCATCTCTTGCAGGTCGATCGGGGTGAACCGCGCCAAGTGCCTGTAAATCAATGGATTTTAGAGCAGCGCTATGGTTCCTACACGCGCAATCCGCTGACGCAATGGCTGAAAAGCCGCAAAGACGATCAGCCTGCCATGTTCATTAATGAGGCAGGTCGCCCGCTCTCAGAGGTCGAGGTGCGGCTGCGCTGGCAAACCTGGACGGCGAATTTGTTCACGCCTGCGGATCAGCCACCCACGATCGAGCAGGCGCAACCAACCTGGTGTGTGGAAATGCTGGCGAAAGGCATTAGCCTGGAAGACTTGAGCTTGCTGACCGGATTTTCGATCGTGCAGCTTCAGCCTTATGCCCAACGCGCCAGGGAAAAAGCCGCACTAGAACGCGCCTTGCAGCTTGATCAAAAGCCCACCAGCAATAGCGCGACTCCCCCCTAAATGTCACCCTTTTAGCTAGGTGCAGGTTTCTCATTCTTCTGGAGTCGATCGCCCTGCCTCAATTATCGATAGCCTGCGGCTTGCAGGGAGAACAGGCGGGCGTAGCGTCCTTCGGCTTTAAGCAGTTGTTCGTGGGTGCCGTGTTCGATCGATTCGCCGTTCGCCAAAACCATAATTTGGTCGGCCATGCGAACGGTGGAAAAGCGGTGCGAAATCAAGATCGCCATTTGATTTTGGGTCACGGCGCGGAACTGCTCAAAAATTTGCACTTCCGCCTCGGCATCGACGGCAGAAGTTGGTTCATCCAGAATCAGAATATCGGCACTCGATCGCATAAACGCTCGTGACAGCGCGATTTTCTGCCACTGGCCGCCCGACAGTTCACGGCCTTTTTGGAACCAGCGACCGAGTTGGGTGTGATAGCCTTCCGGCAGTTCTTCGATGAACGATCGCGCCGTTCCCTTCATGGCGGCATCCTGCCAGCGGTCTTCGTCATCGATGTGGCGGACATCCCCAATCCCCACGTTTTCCCCAACGATGAACTGATAGCGAGCGAAGTTTTGAAAAATCACGCCGATCCGCCGCTGGAGCGTGTCGAGATCCCATTCTTCCAAATTGCGTCCGTCCAGCAAAATTCGTCCCGCGTCTGGACTGTAAAGGCGGGTCAGCAATTTGATCAGCGTCGTTTTGCCCGACCCGTTTTCCCCCACGATCGCCAGCTTTTCACCGGGACGCAGATGCAGCGACACGTTTCTCAAGGCGGGTTGATCGCTGCCTGGATAGGTGAAGCTGACCGACTCAAACCGCAAGCCATCACTCGGATCTGGCCCCCATTTGGCCAATCCGATCGGTTCGGGAACGTCCTGTTCCAAATATTCGTACAGCGTCGAAAGATACAAGCTGTCTTCATACATGCCACCGATCGAACTGAGCAGCCCGGAAAAGGTCGATTGTCCCTGCCGAAAGACAACTAAATACATCGTCAAGTCGCCCAGCGTAATTCGTCCCGCGATCGCTTCGATCACAATCCAGACGTATGCACCATAAAAGGCGATCGTACTGAGCAAGCCCAGTCCATAGCTCCAGATTGTGCGGCGAATGGCAAGGTTGCGGTCTTCTCCATAGAGTCGCTCAAAAATGTTGCGGTAGCGATCGAGCAGCATCGAGCCAAGCTGATAGAGCTTCACTTCCATAACGGAATTTTCGTTGCCCAGCAGCCATTCGAGATATTGCTGCTGCCGTGCTTCTGGCGCTCTCCAGCGAAACAAACGAAACGCTTCGCCCGCAAATTTTCGTTTCCGCGACGAATGCTGGAATCGCCGCCACCACCAAAATCAGCACTGCCCAAACGGAAAAATTCAGCAGCAAACCGCCGAAAGTAATCAGCGATAAAGTGCTTTGCCCCAGTCCAAATGTGCGCGTCACCAAGCTCAACGGTCGGCTCGACGCTTCTCGTCTGGCTCTGGTCATTTTGTCGTAGAATTCAGAGTCTTCAAAAAACGCCAAACTCAAGGTCAAGGCTTTCGCCAAAATCAAAACATTCACCTTGTAGCCCAGCAGCATTCGCAGCATCGACTGACACAAAGCCAAGCCTTGATTCGCGCCGGACTGCAAGGCGACCAATGCCCCTTCGATCGCCAAATATCTCAGCGCATCCCAACCGATCGCTTGCCGTTCCCCGACTGCGCCGCCTGCACGACCCCATCGACAATCAGCTTGCCGACATAGGCGATCGCCGCAGGCAGCAATCCGGCGATCAGCGTCAGAACCGCCAGCAAAATTGTCAGCAGGCGATCGGTCTCCCAGACCAGGACGATCGCTCGACCGCAATATTGAAAAATCGAAAGAAATTGTTGAAGTTTGCGAGGTTGAGAAGCTTGAGAAGAATCGATCGTCATTTTTCTACAATAGCGTGTCAAGAAATGATTTGAAGTCGGTGAAGTAGCGATCGAACCTGTCGCAAAAGCTGAGATCAAAGGACAATTGGAGGCTTGAAAAAATCAGGCGATCGCTGCAATCGATTTCACTTTTAGATCAAAATTTTCCGCATCATTTGCTTTCTGCGTCTCTTGGCAGACCGGATGGAATTTCAAGCTCGTCCTTCTTGAAGAGGTGCAAGTAAAACCGCGACGGTTACTATCGAATCAAATGTTTGGGAAGGAGCAAGTTAACAATGAGCGAAAACGAAAAGAAAGAAAAAGGTTTTGGTTTTACCGACCCGACCGATTCCAATCCCGACCCGATCACGGGTGAACCGGGCGCACATCCGGTCGGCACGGGCATCGGTGCAGCGGGTGCAGGCGCAGCAGGCGCGGCGATCGGCGGCGTGGTGGGT
>JAAUTJ010000487.1 GCA_012031475.1 Leptolyngbyaceae cyanobacterium SM1_3_5
TGAATGGCCGGAAGATTGCCCTGCTCTTGCAAAAAGCGGCTCGTCGATCGAATCAGCGGATCGCGGCTGTCGATCGCCCGCAAGCGCTCCACAACGTCTTCTCCCGCTTTCACAAAGGGCTGCTCCAGGCTGGAACTGGCAACCAGCAAGCCGTTGCGCTCCATGATGAAGGCTTTTCCGTTTTGGCTGATCTGAAGCTGTCGGAGAAAATCACTAATCTTCGAGAGCAGCAAATCGACGCCGATCGCCCCCACGACCCGATTTTGCTCATCATAAATGGGCTGACTAAAAGCGATCGAAATGTTGATGGGCGGTGCATCCCCATCCCAGATGTAAATTTTGCTCCAGGTCGGTTTGCCAGCCGCCAGCGCATCCACGTACCATGCTTCTCGACGGTAATCGTAGGTGGGATCGGTTCCGCTCCCGATGCGATCGCCGCGATCGTTCACGATGCTGTAGCTCAAGACATCATTGGTGGCAGCGGAAATTTGGCTGATCGCCATGCCGTCCGCCGGATTGTTGGTGACTTGCCCTGCTCCGGCAAACTCGCCTGTTACTCTTCCATAGTTGATGTAGCCCGAATTGAACAGCTTGGCCTGCCGCCAAAAATAGCGGCTGATCGACGCATAATCCGTTGGACTGAGCAGTCCTTGATCGATCGCGTCGATCGTCATCTGGTTAATTTGTTTGGGCGTTTCCAGATAGTGGTCGAGATGCTGATCGATGCGGTTGCTGACCTCATTACGCAGTTTGCCTGCCAGCAGTTCAACGGCTTTTTGTCCGTTTCGGAGCGATAAATATCCGGTCAGCCCCACTGCGGCGAAAATTTGCAGCACAAACGGAACAACCAGCACCAATCGAAGGGCAACACTTTTCATAACAAATGACAGCGATCGCTACAAATAACTTCAAAACTGGCTAGGCGCGTTTGAAATCGATGATCGATAGTTTTCCCTATTACTCCCCAACTTCTTTGAAAGGATACAGAACGGCAGTGCCGCTGAAGCGATCGCTTCCAAATTTTGGCAAAAGAGAACCAAATTATCCACCTGATTGCGCTTCACAAAAAAGCCTCAGTATGCAGATAGCTAAAGATGCTGTCTTTTCGATCGACTCAGATCCGATCGCTCAGAAAAGAAGATGAATGACCGTTCGTATCCTTAACTACTGCAAATTCTCTGATTTTGTATACAGTATGCAACAGCGCTACGATACAGGCAGCACCCCATCGTCTGCCGCTTCTTGGAGGTTTGTCCGACATGATCACTCGCTATTGCCCCACGCTGTCTATTAATCGCGATCGCCTCGCCCAAAGCATTGTGCAGCTTGCGGCGATCGGTGCTTTGCCAAACGGCGGAGTGCGCCGAATTGCCTACAATTCCAAGGACGTGCAGGCGCGACGCTTGGTGCAAGACTGGATGCAGGCAGCGGGAATGAGTGTCCGTCTTGATGCGGCGGGCAACATCATCGGGCGCTATCCGGGACGAGTGGCCGACGTGCCCGCCTTGGCAACCGGATCGCACATCGACACCGTGCCAATGGGCGGACGCTATGACGGCGCATTCGGCGTTTTGGCTGGCCTAGAAGTGGTGCGGACGCTGCACGAGAATCGATCGCCGCTTGACCATCCGATCGAAGTAATCGTCTTCACTGATGAAGAAGGCAGCATGATCGGCAGCAAGGCAATGGCGGGGCACGTCAATCCTGACCCCGACTACTACCGTCGTCCTGACGGCACCTCGATTCAAGCCTGTCTCGATCGAATTGGCGGCAACTGGGACGCGATCGAGCAGGCGCGGCGCACCAGTCAGGACATTGCCGCCTTTGTCGAACTGCATGTCGAGCAGGGACCAATTTTGGAATCGATGGGCAAGGCGATCGGCGTTGTGGAAGGCATCGTCGGCCAGCGGCGCTTTAATATTACGATCGAAGGACGCGCCAACCATGCAGGCACAACGCCCATGTCGATGCGGCAAGATGCCCTCGTCGCTGCGTCGCAAACTGTCCTGGCAATTAACCGACTCGCCCTGACTCCGGGGCAGCAGGTGGCGACGGTTGGACAAATGCAGGTGACACCGAACGCGGCGAACGTCGTTCCGGGCAAGGTGGAGATGAGTCTGGACATTCGCGATATGTCGAATCTGCATCTCGATCGCCTCTTGGAACAACTCAGGATGCGGATTGAGGCGATCGCGTTTGAAACGCAATGCACTATCCAAATGTCGCCGCGCTTGCACAACGAACCTGCTCCGGCCAAGCTGCACATTCAGCAGGCGATCGTGCAGGTCTGTCAAGAATTGAGCTTGAGCTACACGCATTTGCCCAGTCGCGCCAGCCACGATGCTCAGGAAATGGCGCGGTTCACCGATATGGGGATGATTTTTGTGCCCAGCCAGGAAGGATTGAGCCATGCCGAGGCGGAATACACCTCGCCGGAACACTGTACGCAGGGCGCGGATACGCTGCTGCAAACGCTGCTGAAGCTCGATCGGCATTACGCTTGCTAAACGAATTTGGGGCGGCTCACAAAATGGCTTACTCTTCAAGCACTTCGACGAGATCCTCGATCGCCGCCCCAAACACACGCGCAATCTTCTGGACAGAAACTAAATTCACCATGACCATACCGGAAGAATTGGCGTAGGTGGCAACTGTGCTGTAGGGAAGGTTTGACCGTTCAGCAATCTCTTTGAGCGTCAATCCTTGTTCAGCAGCCAGTTCTTTAATTCGTAGCCTAAACACGCCTGATCTCGCGCTTGACAATATCGAGATTTCGATTTTTAATAATGACAGCCCAAATATCGAGATCTCGATATTTGGAGTAGCTGACACACAAGAGCGATCGCTCACCTTGCCTGGAAAACGAGAGAGCGATCGCCATTCCTCAATCCCCACCAATGCGGGAAGGATTGCTCTATGGTATCAAGCTTCCAGCGCAAATCAAGCGTTTACCCCTGGTGCATCGTGCGACTGTTGCCGGATATGCAGCGGATAACGGGGCTACGCCAGCGCTACGCGATCGCTCGTTTTCATCACCGCAGCAATGCCGATGGCTACCTAAACGTGTTGCGCCGAATTGAACCCGCAGCCGCTTTTGTGCTGGTGTTTGCGCCGTCCGCAGCGATCGCCCCCTAAATCCCCCATGAATGGGGGACTTTGAAGCTCAATCTGGGCAATTTTTAGGGCGCAAAATTGATTCATGCAAGAAGTCTCATCCTCGATCGCCCAAAAGCCTTGAATACCCGCCACCATCCTCGAAGTCCCCCACTCGTGGGGGATTTAGGGGGCGGAACCAAAACACCAACGAAGCGATCGCCAGACCTTACTTTCCGGCGATCGCTTCGGGCTGAAAGCGGATGTTGGCTTGGCGGAAGCGATCGAGTGCGGTTTGGAGGCGATCGAGTTCGGCAATCAGGCTGATGCGGACGTAGCCTTCGCCGCCTGCCCCGAACGCATTTCCGGGCGTGACCACGACTCCGGTTTGCTGCAAGACCGACAGGGCGAAATCTGTTGAGCCAATTCCGGGCGGACAGGGAACCCAAAGGTACATCGTCGCTTTCGGTTTGGGCACAGTCCAGCCCAGTTCGCCCAGTCCTTGAATCAAAAAGTCGCGGCGCGTCCGATAGCGGGCTTGAACTTCATGCAGGTAGACATCGGGAAGCTGGAGGGCGGTTTCAGCGGCAGATTGCAGCGCGGCAAAAATCCCGTAGTCCATGTTGGTTTTCAGCGTCCGCAAGCCCTGAATGATGTGGCGATTGCCGACGACAAAGCCGACCCGCCATCCCGCCATGTTGTAGGTTTTGGACATCGTGTGAAACTCCACGCCGATGTCTTTTGCGCCCTCAATTTCCAGCAGGCTGGTCGGCTGATAGCCGTCAAAGGCAAGTTCGGCGTAAGCCTGATCGTGAACCAGCAAAATTTCGTGCTTGCGAGCAAAGGCAACCACATCCTCGAAAAATTCGCGCGGCGCAGTCGCCGCTGTCGGATTGCTCGGATAGTTAAAGTACAAGATCTTGGCGCGATCGGCCACCTTATCGGGAATCGCTCCCAAATCAATCAGCCAGTCCTGTTCCGCCTTCAGCACGAGCGGATAAATCTCGCCACCCGCAATCAGGGGGCCACGAAAATGGGCAGGATAAGCCGGACTGGGCACAAGAACCAAATCGCCCGGATTGATGTAGGCGATCGCCAGATGCGTCAGTCCTTCTTTCGATCCCAGCAGGGGCAGCGCCTCACCATCCGGATCAAGCGCAACCCCATAGCGGCGTTTGTACCATTCGGTGATCGATCGCCGGAAGCTGGCCGTTCCCTCAAAGGGCGGATAGCCGTGATTGGCGGGATTTTGCAGAGCCGCGATCGCCGCATCGACGACAGGCTGAGGCGTTGCGCCATGGGATTTCCCATCCCCAAATCGATCAGGTCTTAAGCCTTGTTCGCGGGCGCGGGCTTTGAGTTCGTCTAATCGG
>JAAUTJ010000488.1 GCA_012031475.1 Leptolyngbyaceae cyanobacterium SM1_3_5
GGCTGTGCCTTCGACGATCAGGCGCAGGGCGGCTTCTTGGCGCTAGCTGCAAATCGGCACTCTGCTTGGCCTCGGTGATATCGCGAGCCACAACGATCGCTGTTGTGTCCGAGAGCGGCGAGATGTTGGCTGAGAGCCAGCGATCGCGTCCGCCGATCGCCTGGGCATATTCCAGGTTGACAGTCGTGCGATCGGATAGGCAGGCTTGGATGCCCTGATGCAGGCGATCGGCCATCTCAGGGGGCAGCACTTCATGCAGCGATCGACCCAGAATGTAGCTCGGCAACTGGTAGGGCGGGCTGGTCGGGGCAATTTTGAGGCAGCGGTTGGCCGCATCACACACCAGCACCACATCGGTCATTGCGGAGAACAAGGCTCGCAGTTCCGCTTCGGCTCGCTTTTGAGCCAGCACACTGCCTAACTGAGCGGCAACCGCAGCCACAAGCTGAATCAGTCGTTCATCCTGCTGGCGCGATTCCACCATGAAAAACACCAGCACGGCCACGACGCTCGTGCCGTCTTGGGCATTCCCCGTAATCGTAATCGGGACACCAAAGCGAGCCTTCATGCCGTAGTTGCGGGCGGGCTGCGATCGCAAGCGCGGGTCGTGAACGGGATGCGGAGCGGTCGCGATCGGCTCGTCAATGTCGGGAATCCATTCGGGCTGCTGCCGCTGCCAGACTCGTCCGGCAATGCCTTCGCCCAGTTCAAACGTCACGTCAGCGAGGTTGCGGCGAAATTCATTCACAGCGGCGATCGCGCCCTCGGTTGCGCCTGCTGCGTTGCAGTGCCAGATTGGGCTGCACTCCAGGACGCTGCGATCGGCGGCGGGCAGCCACACTTCGCCATAGATCCAGCCCGTCGTGTCGCATAAGGCACACAGGGCGACTTCCAGGGCAGAGTCGAAATCTTGGGCGGCGGCGATCGCCTGCGTGATGCTCAGCAAAAGCTGAATTTCTTCTTCGGCTCGCTGGCGCTGCTGTTCAAGCTGGTGGGTACTGATGAATCGGCTGATGCTTTGCGCCATCAGTTCGATGATTTCGCGCTCGTGGCTGACAAAATCGGGGCGGGGCTGCTGTGAGAAAAAGCACAGCGTTCCATACACCTGGTCATCGACAAAAATCGGCGTACCAATGTACGACTCGACGGCCAAGGAAGATACAGCGGATGATTTTGCATCGCCACGATCGCCCCCACATGGCTGTAGCAGACCGTGCGGCGATCGCGCACCACCTCAGCGCAGTACACCTCGTCGAGGCGAAATCGCTGTTGCGGAGCGAGCGAGGCAATGTCGGTGTGAATCGAGCGAATCACGTAGCTGTCGGCTTCGACCCGTCCGACCGCACCCGTTGGAAAGCCGAGAATTTCGCAGCCTGTTTTGATGTATTCGTCGCAGAGTGCTTCGATCGACTCGAACGGTGTGACGTTGAGGCGGTGCAGGTGCTTTAGGTTGGTGCTAAATTCCGCCAGAGTTGCCGAGGTTCTGAGCAGATCGACTTCGGCCTGTTTGCGATCGCTAATGTCTCCGGTCGAAACGACAAACCGCACAGGCAAGCCGGATTCGTTCCACTGCGCCTGTCCGCGTGACACCACCCACTTGTAGCGATCGTCGCGGCAGCGCAGGCGATATTCCACGTGATACAGCGGCGTTTGGCGCGACAGATACGCTTGGTTGATGGCAATGACGCGATCGAAATCGTCGGGATGAATGCGGCTGCGCCACTCGTCGTTATTGTTATCCGAGATTTCATCTTCGCCGTAGCCCAAAATCTCCTTCCACCGCTTGGAGAAAAAGGCGCGATCGTGCAGTAAATCAATATCGGCAATGCCGTCGTTGTTGCCGCGAATCGCCAGTTGCCAGCGTTCTTCACTGGCTCGCAGTTCGGCTTCGGCCTGTTTGCGCTCCGTAATGTCACGAGCCACCCAGATAATCCGATCGTCCGCAATCGGCGAGGACTTGGCGCTAAACCACAATTCGCGATCGCCGATCGTCACGCTGTATTCGCATTCTTGCGTGGTGCGTTCGGTCAGCGTTTGGTGAATGATCGCCACAAAAATGTCGGCCTGTTCAAGCGGAAACACTTCGTAGACGGTTTTGCCCAGCAGTTCATGAGCGGGCTGCACCAAGCGATCGGAATGCAGCGGGGTGACTTTGCAGTAGCGGCCTTCGCGATCGACCACCATCACCAAGTCCGTCATCGCGGCAAACAGCGCTCGCAGTTCGGCTTCGGAGGCTTGCAGGGCAGCTTCGGCCAAGCGGCGATCGCGAATTTCCTGCCGCATCAGTTGGTTGTGATAGTCCAGAGCTTCGCGCTGCTTGTGCGCCTGCTCCAGCAGTCGCGCCTGTGCGATCGCAATCCCAACTTGTGCAGCGATCGCTTCGAGCAGTTCAATTTCATCGATCGTCCAGTCGCGGGGGCGGTCGAACTGGTGAATCGAAATGATGCCGTTCGGCTGGCCTTGATACGAAGTCCGCACGGCTAGCATCGACTGAATGCCAAGCTGTTGGCAGATCGATCGCATTGGTGCCAGCAGCGGATCGGCAGACACATCCGGCGAGGCAACAGCGCGATCGGACGCGAGAACTTGCTGCACATGCGGATTGCCGATCACAGGCACATCCAGATCCGGGTCGATCATCTCGTCGGAAATGCTGTAGGCGGCCATGACCGGAATGCGCGGCGGGACACTGGCGACATAGGTTTTGATCATGCAGGCATCCGCCCCAAACGCCTTGCCCACCTGCACCACAGCGGTTTCAAAAATCAGTTCGCTGTCGATGTGCGATCGAATTGCCTCGGTGACTTGCTGAAGAATCAGCGTGTGGTGCAGTTGCCGCTCTAGTGCGGCTTCGGCCTGCTTGCGCTCGGTGATGTCGCGCGACACGACGACCACTTCTGGATCAGTGCCTAACTCCACACTGCACACGACGCGGCAGGACATTTCGATCCAGCGCGGCTGATTCTGCACCCGATAGCTTTGCGTGTGAACGCCTACCCTGCGTCCAGCCAGGTCGAGCATTCGCAAAATTGCGCCCTGATCGTCCGGCTGGACAAATTCCAGCAGCGATCGCCCAATCAGAAGTTCCGGGTCGTGACCGAAGAGCGATCGACAGGCGGGCGAGGCATATAGAAACACACCGTCGATCGTGTGGCGCGAAATCATGTCGGTGGAATTTTCCGACATCAGACGATAGCGGGCTTCACTGTCGCGCAATGCCTGCTCGGTTTGCTTGCGCTCAGAAATATCTTTGGTCGATCCGACCAGGCGAATCGGTTCGCCCGCTGCGTTCCACTGTGCCTGCCCGCGTCCCAGCACCCATTTGTACGAGCCGTCGTCGCAGCGGACGCGATATTCCATGCAGTAAACGGCGTTTGCCGATCGAGATACGCCTGCATTGCCGCCAGTGCGGTGTCGCGATCGTCCGGGTGGATGCGATCGACCCAGGCTTGGCGCGTATCGAGCGCAGTCGTCGGATCGCAGCCGAGGATCTCCAGCATCCGGGGCGATCGAAACACTGCCCCAGTTTGAATATTCCAGTCCCAAATGCCGTCGTTGTTGCCCTGAAGCGCCAACTGCCAGCGTTCTTCGTTTTGGCGCAGCAGCGCTTCAGCCGCTTGGCGATCGCGCACTTCCTGCTGCAACCGCTGGTTTTGCTGATGAAGCTGCCGCTGGAGCCGCTGGAGGCGCAGTTGATTTTCGACGCGGGCAATCACCTCGGCCATCTGAAACGGCTTGGTAATGTAGTCTGTGCCACCGACTTGAAAGGCGCGGACTTTGTGATTGGCTTCGCCCAAAGCGCTGAGAAAAATCACCGGGATATGCAGGTGCGATCGTCGGCCTTGAGCCTTTCGCACACCATGAAGCCGTCGATTTTTGGCATCATCACATCCAGCAAAATCAAATCTGGCTGGCGCGACAGCACGACTGCAAGGCGAGTTCGCCGCCGGGGGCAAACCGCACCTTGTAGCCGCGATCGATCAGCATTCCAGCCAAAAGCTGAAGATTGGTGGGGTTGTCGTCCACCACCAAGATGCTTTCCAAGCGATCGTCAGATTCACAGAAGGCAGCGTTCATGTTGTCGGTTCGGGCGGTTGAATAGGCTGGGTGAGCGTGAGTAGCTGCACATACTGAAAATGGCTGGCAAGGCTGGCGATCGCTCCGCCAACGGCTCATGCTGCGGGCGAATTTCCGCCACCAGTGACAGCATCCAGTCGCGATCGCCTTCGAGTGCCGCCTGATGCAACGTGGCGATCCACGAGTTGGGCAGTGAACGAAGCTGCTGACGCAAATCAGTTAGATTCGGGGCTGCAACAGGTGCAGCGTCATTCTGCTGATTCGAGTCTAAATATTTTTTAATGGTGACGCGAATTTGCGTTTCGTGCAGTGGACGGACAAGAAAATCATCGCATCCCGCCGCCTGCGCGATCGATCGCGCTTGGGCCGATCCACCTAGGACT
>JAAUTJ010000489.1 GCA_012031475.1 Leptolyngbyaceae cyanobacterium SM1_3_5
CTTCGCGAGCGATCGCGGCCATCGTGGTAAAGTCATCACGGCCAAATCAAGCCCGCAGGCAGCAAGCCGGGCCAAACGGTTCGGTGCTAAATTGCGGAATCCAGCCGAAATTGCGGTTGAGCCAAACGCCGATCGGCAGCAGCAAGGCAGGAGGACAAAAATTCCCCACAGGCCGACGATGACGCTGGGGATCGCGGCGATCAGTTCCACAACAAAGGCCAAGCTCGATCGCACCTGTGGGGGCAGAAAGTTCTCGCTGGTGATCAGGGCGATAGCCAGACCGACCGGAACTGCGATCAACAGGGCGATCGTGGAACTGACAATCGTGCCGTAGATGTAGGTCAGTGCGCCAAACGTGACCGAGCCAATGTCCCAGTCTTGACTGGTGAAAAAGCTCAGCCCAAATTGTTGAATTGCAGGCCAAGCCTGCTTGCCGATCACCCAGCCCATCCACACTAGAATTGCGATCGTGCTGGTGGCAAGGATTCGCACCAGCCAGGTAAATGCGGCATCAAGACCGCGATCGCGATCGGCAACGGTGAGATTTTCGGAGAGGGGCGATCGATCGGACAGTTCAACCATGCGAGTCGGCTCAAATTGAGGTTGGGGTGTCGCGCAGAGAAGCAGGAGGCTCGGTCTTGAACCGACGACCTCCTGCCTGCGTTCAAGGGAGTCGTACGCTGAAGCTTACTCTCCCAAAGCCGCATCCACCGCTTGGCGGGCGCGATCGGCAACGGCTTGGGGAATGCGCGTATAGTCCAGCGAGTTGTTGATTCCCTGACCGTCTGTCAGCACCCAGTTCACCATGCGCTCAACAGCAAGTTCGACGTTTGGATCGTCGTAGTTGCGGTAGATCATCAGCCAGGTGATGCCCACGATCGGATAGCCCGATTGGGGATCGGCATTCGAGGCGCGGAAGTCGCTATCAAACGAGACTCCGGCCAAAGCGGTCTGGGCGGTTTCCAGCGAAGGCGCAACAAACTCGTTAGAGCGGTTTTGCACCAGCGCCATCTGCAAATTTGTTTTGGCTGGCAAAACGCATATTCGACATAGCCGATCGCGCCGCGCGTCCGCTGCACCTGAGCCGCCACGCCCGGATTGCCGTTGCCGCGAATCGGGTTGGTTGTCCAGCGGGGAGCCGTGCCTGCGCCGACGCGACCCCGGAAATAGGGGCTAGTTGCGCTCAAGTGGTTGGTGAAGATCGAAGTTGTGCCGCTGCTGTCGGCACGGACGACCGATCGAATCGGCAGATCCGGCAGGTTTGCACCCGGATTGTCAGCGGCAATGCGCGGATCGTTCCAGCGGGTGATCTGTCCGGCAAAAATGTCGGGGAGAACGCTGCGCGACAAACGCAGGTTGGAGACACCCGGAACGTTGTAGACGACAGAAACCGCACCGCCCGCCGTTGGGACGAGAATGACACCCTGCGACACCTGCGCTTTTTGCTCATCGGTCATGTAGGCATCGGTTCCGCCAAACTGCACGGTTCCAGCAATCACTTGGCGAATGCCCGCACCGCTGCCGACGGCCTGATAGTTCACTTGAATGCCCGACGCGCGGCCAAACTCTTGGAAATATCGCTGATAGAGGGGAGCGGGAAAGGTTGCGCCCGCTCCGTTGAGCTGTACCGATTGCGCCTGAGAAATTGCGGTCACGATCGGACTGAGAACTACGGTTGCGGCGATCGTCGAAGTCGCGATCGCCCGCCGAAACACACTCACAAAAAACACCATTTGCTCTTCCTCAACCAGGGAGTTGCTGACAATAGAACAGTACGCAAAGCTACTGAATGCCAACATATAACTATCGTGCAATGCTTTTGGTTAAGCGGACATTATTGAGGAATTAAAATCAATTAAACTTCGTCAAGTAATGTCTTAAGATAGATGTCAGTGATTTTTAAGAATTCCCCTTATCTCTTTGAAAGTGCCACTTTCTGCCGTTAAATCTGCAAATTTTTAGTTAATTTTCAGCCAAACTGCGTAGGCATTATTTTTGAAGCGATCAGCTTTTGCCTTACGATTAAAGCGAATCTAGATTTGCGATCGAACTCATTTCAATGTGTTCTGAAATACAAGTTGCTAGCGATCGAGCAATTTGCTTTTACTCATTTCTCTTGCTTTTTATTGAACATGATTTCGATCCCTTCTGCCCCACCTGATCAACCTGCATGGCGCGGATTGATCCGCCCGATGCTGCTGATATCGATCGCGCTTCATGGTCTGCTTTTTTTCGTGCCGACGCCTTCTGCTCCCGAAGCGCCGCCAGAGGAAACCGAGGAAAAAGTCAGCCTAACGCAGTTGCCTTCCGCGACTTCTCCTTCTCCGGTGGCGACGCCCTCGGCTCGTCCAACGCCTGCTCGCCCGACGCCTGCGGCTGTTCCGCGCCTGTTCAGCGGATCCCGCCGCGATCGAATCCGGTTCCGCCTGTGCCGCCGACGATCACTCGTCCTGTGACACCGCCCGCGCCGCGTCCTGCCCAAGCTCAGCCTGCACCTGCCACGACTGCACCTGCCACGACTGCGCCCGCGACAACGCCTGCACCTCCTGCAACCGACCCGTTTGCGGCAGGATTTCCGCGCTATGCGGGTGCAGTTGCCGGATCGTTTGGTCTGCCTGCTGCTTATGATGCGGCGAGCCAGCGGACGGATGATGCGATCGAGCAGGTTGCCGCTTTTTTTGAGCGGGAGTTGGCGAGCAAAGGCTATCAGGTGACGGCGATCGATCAGCTGAATCGTCGCGTTTTTCAGGTTAGCAAGGACGGCGTGACGAAAGTGCTAACGCTGATCCCCAATCCTGAAGGGTCGGGAACCAGCATTGTTTTGAGCGATGCCCCGTTGCCCGAAGACTTGGGCAGTGTCTCGGTTGAAAGTCCGGCTGTGCAGCGCTTTTATTCAGAAGTTCCGATTCCCTCACCCGATAACGCCAACTGGTTTGACGTGACTGAACTGGCGCTAGAAAAGCCGCTTGACCAGCTTTTGAGCGAGCCGAGCGCATTTTTTACCTCGCTTGGTGGGAAAGATGCGGATGGCTTTGAGTTGCCGCCCGAACCGCGTGCTGGATATGTTCGCGGCGTGGTTGGAATGGTGATCCAGCCAGTCTTTTCAGCACCATTCAGCCCAGTCTTCAGTCGAGCGGATTTTTAATTTCTTCAGTGGGCAGCTACGGCGGGGGAGATGCCTATCAGGTGTCGCGCACCGATCAGTACAGCAGTGAACAGGTGAACGCCTATCTGGTGGTTGTGCCCACACAAGACGGCAGAAGCGTTCTGTTCTTGTGGAACCGCAATCCGCAAGGGTAAGGTTTATTCTAAGCTGGCCTCCGCCACTGGTTCGCCAAACGGCTGCGGCAGTTTTTCCACCTGGAAATACTGATAGAACTTGCTGGTGACTTGCAGCCAGTACGATCGCCCCTCGGACTGCCTCCGCTTGCGGACAAAGCCCAGATCGACCAGTTCAGGAATGTGCTGATAGACGCCTGACCCGCGCAGTTCGACCAGATCGGTTTGAGCGATCGGACCTTTGAGCGCGATCGCCGCCAAGGTTCGCAGAGCGCCCACGCCCAAATCCAGCGGGATCAGCGTTTGGACCAGATCTTGGTAGGCTTCGCGAAGCTGGAGGCAATATCCTTCGGGGGTTTCAGCGATTTCGAGGGCAGTGTCGCGCTGGGCATAGTCGCTGATCAGGGCGAGGAGTCCTGCTTCGGCTTCGCGGCGGGGACAGTTGGCGCATTCCGCGATTTCAGCGATCGGCACAGGCTGCGCTTTCAGGTAAAGAATGGCCTCAATTTTGCTGGCAAGGGACATAGACCGCACAAAAAGCTGAACGTTTAGTCTACTCGAATGTGTTGACTTGAATGTGCATCATTTGCTTGTCGAGTGTGACAGATGGCGATACCGTTCCGCAAGCTACGCGATCGCAAGCTGGGATCAAGCGGTGCGGGCTGATTTGATACCAATTTAAAGTGAGTGGCGGGCAGATGCACTCGACTCAGAGCAGTTGTTTAGCGCGCTCTACTAATGGCTGGTGTTACCTCAATGGATGTGAAGGAAAGCCTCGATGATCTGGCAGAGCGGCTACGTCAAGCCAAATTGCCAACGGATAAAGAACGATTGCAAGTGCTTGACTGGCTCAAACAGGAGAATGCCCCCAGTATCAGCGCGATTGCTCCAGCGGTCGGCAAACATCGAAACCCCTTGCAGACCTGGTTGTCGCTGTACCGAAACGGAGGTGTAGCGGCAATGTTGGCGATGAAGAAGCCGCCAGGTGGAGTGCGCGTGATTCCGCAGTGGGCAGAAACTGCTTTGGCAAAGCGGCTTCAAGAGCCGGAACACGGCTTCAAAAGTTATGGGCAAGTGCAGCAGTGGTTAGCCGAGAAGTGGGGAGTTGAAGCCGAGGATCACGCGGTTTACCAGATGACCCGCTATCGACTCAAGGTCAAGCTCAAGGTGGCTCGTCCCC
>JAAUTJ010000490.1 GCA_012031475.1 Leptolyngbyaceae cyanobacterium SM1_3_5
TCGAGATTGCCTTAGCGGGCAACTGGTCGCGAGTTCAAAGTCCCCCACGAGTGGGGGATTTAGGGGGGCAGACACGAGGCATACCAACTCAGATGAATCTAGCTGCAAATTAAAGTGAGTGGCGGCAATTTTATGACGAATTCACAACAGTATCAGACGCTTCCGACGGCGATTTTGAATGCGGCAGAACAGGGCGATCGCTGGCTGCAAGCAAGTGAATTGAAAGCGTTTTCAAACTTTTTTCAATCGGGTGAAAAGCGGCTAGCCGTTGCGAAAGTTTTGACGGATCGATCGGATGAAATTGTGGCGGCGGCGGGCGATCGAATCTTCTATGGCGGGTCAGCAATGGCCTACTTGGAGCGGCCTCCGAATCGAGTGCATTTGCCGGGATATACGCCGTTTCCAAAGCGTAGCGATGCGCGATCGAAAGAGCGATTGAAACTGGAAGTGCCGAAGACCGGGGATGCTCTGAGGCGGGCGCGGGAATTTTTGCGGACGCAGCTTAGTCAGGATCGCGACCCTGTGCCAGACGGCTTTCGGCGCATCAATATTCGCCGCTATGGTGAAGTGCGGATGAAGCGATCGATGCGCGACCTGAGTTGGTTTTTGCGGTACATCACGTATGCGATCGCGGCGGGCGATTGCAGCATTTTGACGGCCAACGTCGAAGGCTTGCGCGGCGTGATTCCCGAAGACGTGACCGAGGCGACGATCGTGGCGCTGGGCGAAATGCGGTGGCGATCGCTGCGATTTTCCCGAACGATGCCGAAGCGATCGCGCTGATTCAAGAAGCGTTTGGGGCGACGATCGACGCTTACCGAGCCGAAAAGCCGTCTTTGCGGTTGCGATCGGGATTTGCCGAAGGTCAGCAGGGCTTGCAGCTACCGGAGAGCTACGCGATTTCCGCACTGCGTTCTCGCTTTGTGATGAAGCCGCATTTGGCCGAAACCGAACAGCAGGCCGTAATCAAAGCCGCCTATCGTCAGGTGTTTGAGCGGGACATTACTCGCGAGTATGGGATTGCGCTGACGGCGATCGAATCGCGGTTTCGCAGCGGCGAATATTCCACCAAGGAATTCATTCGGCAACTTGGACATTCACGCACGTACCGCGACTTGTTTTATGAACCCTTTACGATCGCCCGATCGATCGAACTGGCGGTTCGGCATTTTCTCGGACGGGCGATCAGTTCACGTGAGGAGTTTCAAATTTACTTTGCGGTGATTTCGGAGGGCGGACTGGCGAAACTCGTGGATGCGATCGTCGATTCAGCGGAATATACGGACTACTTCGGAGAAGAAACCGTTCCGTATCCGCGCCGACTGGGACAAGAAGCGCAAGAATGCCGCAACTGGAGCGCCCAGCAGCAGATCAGCGCGATCGTACAAAAAGTGCCGCAGTTCATCCGGCTGAGCGAAGCCCAAAACCGCTGCCTAATCAGCACTATTACGGAGCCAATCACGACCCGATCGAACCGTTCAGTGCGGTTTTTCCAGTCGATCGCACCACCGAGCATTCCGCACCCTTCAACCCCGAAAATCGGCGGATTTTGATTCATCAAGAATCAGCAATTGCCCCATTGCGCCTCTCGGTTCATCGCAGTCCACACGCGAACGTCGATTTGCTGCATCATTCACCCGAAGCCGTTGTGCAGGCGGTTTATCGGCAAATTTTGGGACGCGACGTGCTGAGCGATCAGCGACTTCCCGCCGCCGAAGTGAAAGTGAAAAGCGGGGAAATTACGGTGCGCGACTTTGTGCGGAGCGTGGCAAAAACGCCGCTGTTTCGCAGCCTGCACTGGGACAACCTGTACGTCACCAAAGCGATCGAATCCATCCACCGCCGCCTGATGGGACGACCCACGATGGACGCGAAGAGATGAGCCGCTACTACGACATCGCCGCCCGCCAAGGCTTCCACGCCCTCATCGACGCCCTGATCGACAGCCGCGAATATACCGAAGCCTTCAGTGAAGACACGGTTCCCCACGATCGCTACCACACTCCGCGTACCCACGAAGTCGATCGCGCCTGCATCCCTCGTCTCCAATGTCCGGCTGAAGGCGATCGCGTCTTCGATCGAACCTGGATGCAGCAGGCAATGGAACGCTGGAAAGCCCAGCTTAACGGCCACTCGACAAAAGCGCCTGCTTCCGAACTGCCGCAACCGCTGCAATCCGTAATTTCTCAGATTTCAGAAGAAACGACGGAAGAAAGTGCAGATGTAGCGCCGCCCACAGGTGAAATGCAGGGTAGTCGGGAAACCGCAGATGCAGTTTGAGGCAGCCCCTAACGTCCCCCATGAATGGGGACTTTGAGGTTGGTTTGTGGGGGGCGATCGCCACCGACTGAAGACACAACCTCAAATCTCCAGCAGCGGCTCGGAGACCCAAGACCCCTTGATGCCCATGCAATGCGAAGCGCTCTAACGCCTCCCATAGATATGTCCTTGCGTGGGGTGCAGGGGGAAGGCACTCCCCCCTGCTGGGGTTGGAGGTTTGGAGGAGGGGCAACGCCCCTAGCCTCCAATGGCTCGGAAAACACAAGCAATTCCACCCCCAGAAAAAATTACTTACTTCAGTCCATTCAAACTCTCCGAAAAAAACATGACACAGATCCACCACTCGATCGATCCCCCTAAAAAAAACCGCCGCTGGTTCCCCCGCCCCAAACGCTGGATAACCATCAATTGGTTCGGCGGCATCCAAATCGTCACCCGCCCAGAAGAACCATGAGCCTGATCCAACAAGTCATCGAAACCGCCGATCGCGAAACTCGCTACCCCAGCCCCAGCGAAATTCGCCAAATTCAAACCTTTTGCAAAACCGCCGATCGCCGCATCCGCATCGCCCAAATCTTGGCTGACCACGAAACCGAACTCGTCCAAAAAGCCAGCCAGCGCTTCTGGCAGCGCTGCCCAATCACGCCCAGCAACAGCGGCAACCCCCGCAAAACCGCCTCCTGCCAGCGCGACCAAGCTGGTACGTCCGACTCGTCGCCTACTGCATCTTGGCTGGAAACGATCGCCCAATGGCCGACATCGGCACGATCGGCATGAAAGAAATGTATCGAATCGCTCGGCATCCCGATCGCCAACTGGGTCGAAGCCGTCTGCTGCCTCAAAGCCGAAGCGATCGAACTGCTCGGCGCAGATGCCCCCGAAGCCACCCCCTACTTTGACCACATCATCCAAGCCCTCGCCCTGCCCGGAGCGCCTACTTCATGCACAACGGCAGGCTGAACTACACAAGCCGGAGAAATTCATCATGACGATTGCAATTGAGCGCGATCGATCCTTGCCCGACATTTTTCAAACTGTGGATGACTGGCTGAAGCGCGATCGATTCGTCTTCATCGGCTGGTCTGGGTTGCTGTTATTTCCCTGTGCCTATCTTTCGATCGGTGCCTGGTTTACGGGAACCACATTTGTCTCATCCTGGTTCACACACGGACTCGCCAGTTCCTATCTCGAAGGCTGCAACTTCTTAACCGTCGCTGTCTCCACACCCGCCAACAGTTTAGACCACTCTTTGCTATTCCTTTGGGGTCCCGAAGCCCAGTGGAATTTCACTCGCTGGTGTCAGCTTGGCGGACTGTGGACATTCACGGCATTTCATGGCGCATTTGCCCTCGTCGGATTCTGCTTGCGACAGCTTGAAATTGCGCGATTAATTGGCATTCGTCCGTATAATGCGCTGACCTTTTCCGCCCCGATCGCCGTCTTCGTCGCCACCTTCTTGATCTATCCCTTGGGACAATCAAGCTGGTTTTTTGCACCCAGCTTTGGCATCGCCGCAATCTTCCGATTTCTCCTGTTCGTTCAAGGCTTTCATAACTATACGTTGAATCCGTTTCACATGATGGGCGTGGCAGGCGTTTTAGGCGGCGCATTGCTCTGTGCGATTCACGGCGCAACCGTCGAAAACACGCTATTTCAAGATACTCGCGGCTTCAATACCTTCCGAGGATTCAGCCCGTCTCAAGGTGAAGAAACCTACTCATTTGTGACGGCAAATCGCTTCTGGTCACAGATTTTTGGCATCGCCTTTTCTAATAAGCGATGGCTGCATTTCTTCATGCTGTTTGTGCCTGTAACCGGGCTGTGGATGAGCGCGATCGGCATGGCCGGATTAGCATTCAACCTGCGAGCTTACGACTTCATTTCGCAAGAAATTCGCGCCGCCGAAGATCCAGAATTTGAAACCTTTTACACCAAGAATATTTTGCTGAATGAAGGTCTTCGTGCCTGGATGTCTGAAACCGATCAGCCACACGAGCATTTTGTTTT
Organism: Leptolyngbyaceae cyanobacterium SM1_3_5; assembly: GCA_012031475.1. Taxonomy (GTDB): domain Bacteria; phylum Cyanobacteriota; class Cyanobacteriia; order Elainellales; family Elainellaceae; genus JAAUTJ01. The sequence continues at coordinate 4,288 of JAAUTJ010000490.1, forward strand.
TCCCGATGAAGTTTTGCCGCGTGGCAATGCGCTTTAGATCGGTTTGTGGCTGAAGTGGTTTGCCCCCTAAATCCCCCATTCATGGGGGACTTTGAGGACTTGGGTGAGGGGGCGATCGCTCTCGGAAAAGGCGAGTCCCGGACGGAAAATTAAACGCAAGCCGGATCGAAA
>JAAUTJ010000491.1 GCA_012031475.1 Leptolyngbyaceae cyanobacterium SM1_3_5
ATACAGCTTCGGGTCCAGCCTGCCGTAAGCGGCGAGACCCCATGACTTTCCACTCCTCGCCGTGGAGCCAGTCGAAACCGCACCATTCGGTCAGTTTCATGTAGAACAGGCCGAGGCTCCCGAGACCGCGTGCCGCGTGGACGGCGTGCAAGCGCCCGGCACGGTAGCCGAAGAAGGCCGCCGCACCGGCATTGGTATCAACGACTAGCAGCCGCTTGTCTGTCAGTCGTGCATCGACTGTCGGGGGAGACAGCTTCACCTGCGCCATCAGCGAGCAGTAGAACGTTGAGCCGCGCCCCACTTCGCTATCCACCCAAATTCTGCCGCCCATCATCTCGATCAAGCGCTGGCTGATCACCAAGCCCAAGCCCGACCCGCCATAGGTGCGGCTGATCGAAGAATCGACCTGACTAAACGGGCGAAACAGCCGATTGAGCCGATCGCTCGGAATGCCCATTCCAGTATCCTGGACAACAAATCGCAAGGCGTAGATTGAATCAACTTTTGTCCGTAAACAGCGGGCGCTCACTGTTATGGTGACTTCGCCCGCTGCGGTGAACTTGACGGCATTGCTCAGCAAATTGACGAGAACTTGCCGCAGTCGATTTTCGTCACCGACAATGATGTTGGGCACGTCCGCCTCGATCAGATAGGTCAAATCGAGATTTTTCTCCAGCGCTTTCGGGGCGAGCAGATCGATCGCGTCCTCAATGCACGATCGCAGATCAAACGGCTGCTGCTCTAGGTCTAACTTGCCTGCTTCGATTTTCGAGAAATCCAAAATATCGTTGACGATCGAGAGCAGAGACGCACCACTGGTGCGAATGGTTTCAATGAAATCGCGCTGCTGGTCGTTGAGCGGCGTATCGCGCAGCAGTTCGGCCAGCCCGATCACGGCGTTCATCGGGGTGCGAATTTCGTGACTCATCGTTGCCAAGAAGTGACTTTTGGCTTGATTTTCCAATTCAGCGCGGCGGCGTTCCTGCTCCAAAGCGGCATTTTTGCGCGTCAGTTCTTGCCGCTGCTGCATTTCCTGCTCCAGCAGTCGGGCTTGCGCCAAGGCGATGCCCATCTGCGCGGCAACCGCTTGGAGCAAATCGCGATCGTCCCCTGTCCACTCGCGACCGTCCGATTGCCGACACTGGTGCAGACAAATTATGCCGTTCGGCTCGCCCTGATAGGAAGTCCGCACGGCCAGCATCGACTCGGCGGGATCGTCGGTTGATTGCACAGCGATCGCTTGGTCTTGTGCCAAAAGCTGCTGGAGGTCAAAGGGGGCGATCGGAATTTCGGCTTCCAGTCGGGTGGCGCAAGCGGTTTGCTGATATTCGGCAACGGGCAGCAGATGCAAAGCCGAAGTCGTGTTGCAGGCAGTCGTGTTGCAGGCAGTCGTGTTGCAGGCAGTCGTGGCGTAAGTGTAGATCAAGCAGTGATCGACGTGAAAGGCGCGTCCGATCTGCGTGGCCGTTGTGTGAAAAATCTGCTCGGCATCAAGGCTGCGGTGAATTTCTTCGGTGATTTGCTGAAAGCAGCAGTGTCCGCTGAAACTGCTGCTCGAATTGCGCTTCGGCCAATTTACGATCGGTTACGTCGAGCAAAACGCCTTCTACATGCAGCTTGCCATCCGGCGCAAGAACGCCGCGTCCGCGATCGAACACCCAGCGGATGCTGCCATCGGCGTGAAAGATGCGATATTCAACGGCATAGGGGCGATTTTCGCTCAGCGCTTCCGTCACGACTCGCCGCACCCGATCGACATCATCGGGATGGTCATGGCTGGCAAAGGTGCGGACGCGATTATCGATAAAATCGCTGGCCGGATGCCCGCAGATCGCTTCGATCGCTTCGCTGATGTATTCCACCGTCCAGTGTTCATCAACAGCGCAGCGAAATACGGCTCCGGGAATATTGGAAACTAACGACTGAAAGCGGTCTTGATAGGAATCGCATTCGACCGATCGCTGAAGCGAAATGGTGTAGTAATCCGGTTGGGACGCGATCGAAACTTGCATTCGTCCGGCTGGCAAATCGGCAGAAAATTCGAGCGTTTCGGTTTGCAGCGATTGCAGCGGCAGATAAAGCTGGGGTAGAACAGTGGCGATCGATTGCGAAACGGCTTGCTGTGGCGAAATTTGCGTCCAAGCGGCGATCGTGGCATTCCAGAACACAATTTGCCCGCTCGATCGCACGACGCAAACGCCGATCGGCAGGCGATCGAGCCAGTCAAACGAGTGATTTTGTACTTCTGCGGTCTGTTGTGGCTGTCTACGCCGCCTTTTCATGCCGACCTACCCTGAAACAAAATCAATCTCCTCTAGCGTTCCCGCTTGCAGTCCAGATGAAACGATGGTTCGATGCTTTTTGTCTCAATGCTTTTGAAAGAGCGATCGATCGCCTCGATAGAATAGTAAATCGAGGTGAAAATATGCAGTGTACGGTTCACACCCCCAACGCCTATCTCAATCAGCATCAAACCGCGCTTTTACCCGACTGGAAACAATCAGTGGCTTCGGTCTTAATCGTGCTGCAACCCTGTTCCGTTTCGCTGTTCGATCGCACACCGGAAACCGAAGTTTACAAAGATTTGCTGCGTCAGCAATTTTTGCAGTTTGGCGAATCGATCGTGCATCAGCTTCAGCGTCAATTTCATCATGCCACGCGGTTTGATCCACGAACTGGACTGCCGATCGATGCCACAGCCGGAACGCTGCGACTGCACGATGTCGCCGTTGTGCGATCGCTCCTAGGCTATGACACGCTCAACTGTGGCGGCTGCTTGACGATCGTGCATCCCCACTGGCAGGGCGCAGTTTATCCGGCGACGCTGCTGTCTTCGGCTCCGCCTGTCACGGTTGAGCGCGTGATGCAGCAGGTGGAAAATCCCGTTCTGGCTAGCGGGCGCTAAGCTGCGGTTCTGCTGCGGTTTCTGCTACGGTTTCTGCTGCGGTTTCTTTGGTTTTGCTGTACCACCACTGCTGCATTTCCGGCGACAGCTTGACGGCGTAGAGCGTAATCACAAACGGCTCGGAAGCTTCCTGTCCCAAAATTTCGACGGCATAGGACGGGCTTTTCTTCACGGACAGATCGGGCACAAATCGCCGTCCAACTCTGCGCCAGCTTGGTTCTTTGCCACGCCACTGAAGCCGACAGCACGGCCAAGGCAGTTCTTCACGATCGAACAAGCGACAGCAGGAACCGATCACCCGATAGCTGAAGTGACAGCCGGGACTGGTGAAGATTTGTCCAGGGGGCAACGGGTGCGGCACGATCGCGGCTCAATGAAGAATGCGTTTTTCATGATAGTGGGTTTTGAGGATTGGGGGAGGCGATCGGTTCGATCGCCAGTTCGCGAAAGCCCGAAGCCGAATCGTATTCGCGTCGAAAGCGGTACTGCGGCAGAATTCCGACGATTATTTCGGCTGTAGTGTAAATCGAGCAGCCTTTGAGCAGATGCCCGCCGACCGTGCGTCCGGTGGAGTTAGCGATCGAAATATGGTAGTGTGACCCGTGCATCGACATTACGCCCGTCAGCGAAACAATCTCAAACTTGCCCGACAAAACCGTACCTTCTGGCTGGCTGGCAAACCGCAAATTCGCCGCGCTCAAACTGCCAACGCAGGTCAGAATGCAGGCCGCTTCAATCTGCTGTTTGCTCACAAAATCATCTAGTTCTCCCTTCAAATCTTGCTGCGGCTTGAGGCGCAGGGCGATTGCTTCCATTGATCAATCCAACTACATCTCTCCCAATCTACCGACCCTAACCCGTACAGACGCGAGATCTCGCGTCTCTGCCCGACACCCCTCCCAAGATAGAAGCCAGCGCGATCGCCCGACCCGTACCATACTCCGCAGTTCTTCAAACGGCAAAAGGAGTTTTTGATGCGTAAGGTGATGCGGAGCTTGCGGAAGATTTTGGCGATCGCGCTACTCGCCGTGACGCTGCTCGGATGGGGTGGATTGACGGCTCAGGCTGCGCCGAGTGTGAATGCGGAAGAAGCGATCGATCGGGCTTACACGATGAGCGAAGAGGCGGGTTTGCAGGAAGAGATTTATCAGGAGCGGATTGAGGAGGCTGAAAGTCCGGATAATTTGCCGAAGCCGTATGAGCGGATTTTGGATTTGAAGGGTAATCCGGTTCCGGAGACGAGTTTGGTGGAGAAGACGGTGGAGAAGGCGCGGGAGTTGATTGAGGATGTGAAGGGGGAATAGGTTTTGGCGGATTAATGTTTGGTGAGCAGATCGATTGTTGACAAGGCAGATTGATCTTTAACAGAAGATATCGATTCCTGCGGACAGCGCTTCGCGGCCAGCAAAGCTGATCCGGAACCGATCGCTCTTCAAATCGCCTTCGATTTCCGAACCTGTGGAGGCCAGGGACACCCCTCCTCCACACCTCCAAACCCAATCTAGGGTTCACCGGGGGACTCCCACAGAGTCCCGCTACCTTGTAGAGACA
>JAAUTJ010000492.1 GCA_012031475.1 Leptolyngbyaceae cyanobacterium SM1_3_5
TTGTGCGCCGCCTGCTCGATCAGCTAAGTGCGGAAGAAAGGCAGGCGACCGCCACGATCTTGGGCTATGCCGAGGGCACGGCGGGGCGCGTCATGACGACCGAGTATGTCCGGTTGCGCGAAGGCTTAACGGTTGGCGAGGCGCTGAGCAAGATCCGCCAAGCTGACCAGGACAAGGAAACGGTTTACTACGCCTACGTCACCGATGACTATCGCAAATTAGTCCGTGTCGTCTCACTGCGGCAGTTGCTTTTTCCATTCCGACGGCCTACATTCGCGACATTGCCAGCGATCGCGTCATTCGTGCCCATACCGAAATGCCGCAGGAAGAAGTGGCGCGACTGATGCAGCGCTATGACCTGATTGCCGTTCCTGTGGTCGATCGCGAAGACCGCTTGGTCGGCCTGATTACGATCGACGATGTGATCGACATTCTAGAAGAAGAAGCCACTGAGGACATCCAAAAACTAGCGGGCGTCAGCGGTGATGAAGCCGCCTTGTCGCCGCCGCAGGTGACAATTCGGAAGCGCCTGCCCTGGCTGCTGGGAAACATTGGCCTATATGTCGGTGCGGCCAGTGCGATCGCGCCGTTCCAGAGCGTGATTTCGCTGGTTCCCGTCCTCGCCGTGATCATGCCAATTTTGTCAAACACCAGCGGCAATGTGGGCATTCAGGCGCTATCGGTGACGGTGCGCGGCTTGGGCGTGGGCGAAGTCACCCCCAAAGACACGCTGAAGATTTTGCGAAAAGAAATTCTGGCGGGCTTGGGGACGGCGGCGGCGCTCGGTTTGGCGCTGGCGATTCTCTCCTTGATCTGGTCGCCGCCGAATGAGCGCTGGGTGGCGATCGTGGCCGGATCGGTGATGATGGTCAACGTGGTGGTTGCGGCGACGATGGGAACACTCCTGCCGATGGGTCTCAAGCGAATCAATCTTGATCCCGCTTTGATCAGCGGTCCCTTACTGACCACAACCCTAGATGCGGTTGGCTTTCTGACGTTCTTGTCACTGGTTTCGATCGCCCTACAAATTTTTCGCTAGCTCGATCGGGGCAGCACCCCTAGACGGCCACCAGCCTGCAAAAAGCAGCTTGCAGCGGCAGGTCGATCCGAAAAGTGGTGCCTTGCCCCAATCGGGACGCACAGGTCAATGCACCTTGGTGTTTCTCCATGATTTGATAGCTGATTGCCAAGCCTAATCCCGTCCCTGCGCCGACAGGTTTCGTGGTGAAGAACGGATCGAAAATCTGCGGCTGTATTTCAAGCGGAATGCCTGCGCCATTGTCGGTAATTTCGATCGTCACCTGATCAAAATCGCTGTGGCGGGTGCGAATCAAAATTTGCGGCAGGACATCGCTAGATCGGCGGCGATCGCCCAGCGCATCGATCGCATTGGTGAGCAGATTCATAAACACCTGATTAAGCTGTCCGGCGTAGCACTCAATCGGCGGCAATTCACTGTAATCCTTGATGATTTCGATCGCTTGCTGTCTGCCTGTCGCTTTGAGTTGTGATTGCAAAATCAGCAAGGTGCTGTCGATGCCTTCGTGCAGATCGACGATTTTTTTGTCGGATTCATCCATGCGCGAAAAGTTGCGTAAACTCAAAACAATTTTTTGAATGCGATCGGCTCCCACGCGCATCGAATCTAGCAGTCGGGGCAGATCGTAAGTAATAAAATCAAGGTCGATTTGTTCGATCGTGTGAGCAATTTTTGCAGGCGGTTCTGGATAGTGCTGCTGATAGAGGGCAAGCAGCTGCATCAAGCCTTCTACATATTCATTGGCAGGCGTGAGATTGCCGGAGATGAAGCCGACGGGATTGTTAATTTCATGGGCAATTCCGGCCACCAGCTTACCCAAAGAAGACATTTTTTCGCGCTGCACAAGCTGCAACTGGGCTTGCTGCAAATCAGCGATTGCCTTCTGGAGGTCACAGGTCTGCTGCTGAAGCTGAATTTCTGCCTGTTTGCGATCGGTAATGTCGCGCAAAATCCCTTGAATTTCAATCATCCGACCGCTGGCATCAAACACAGGCGTTTTGTTAGAAGTCACCCAGCGAACTGCGCCGGATTTTTGCACAATCCGAAATTCCAGTCCGGCATATTTTTCGCCTGTTTGGAGTAAGGCTTGCACTTCAGCAACGCAAATGCCGAGATCGTCCGGATGAATGAGCGGGGCAAACGACTGGCCGATGAATTCATCGGGTGCATAGCCCCAAAAATCCGCGAACTGAGGCGAAATGTAGGAGATGTGCAGATCTTCCGCCCGCAGCGCAAAAATCAAATCGTTGGCGTTTTCAACAATGCCGCGAAATTGGCGTTCGCTAGCGGCAAGTGCGGCTTCGGCTTGTTTGCGATCGCTGACATCGAGAAAAATGCCGCTGTAGATTGCGACACCCGGAGGCGATTCCATCGGCTCCGCAATGCCGCGCACCCATTTTTCCACACCAGACGAAGTGCGGATGCGAAACTCGTCGTGCCAGCGGGTGCGATCGCGAACGGACAGGCTCACCGAGGCTTGAATCTGCCTGAAATCGTCGGGATGAAACAAATCTTCGATCGCCGTAATCGACTGCATCGCCGCAGGCTCGCGTTCAAACAGCGCGATTGTACCAGGACTGAGGTAGTCAAAGCGCTGATTGCCCGTGTCCAAATCGATTCGATACTGATAGATGACTCCGGGCACAACCGTATTGATGCTGTGAAGCTGCGCTTCGCGATTTTGCAGGGCAGTTTCGGCCAAAGTGCGATCGCGGATTTCCTGCTCAAGCTGCTGATTGATCGCGCTCAGTTCTGCCGTCCGCGCCTGCACCAACTGCTCTAGATTGATATTCACCCGTTCCAGTTCGGCGTTTGCCTGAGCAAGCTGGTTTTGCGTTTGCGTCAGCAGCAGCGGCCCATCGATCAAAAAACTGTACGATCGCCGCAAGCGAATGTAGGTCGCAGCAATCATTGCGGTAGTCAGGTCAATGCCGATTTGAGCATTCAGCCAGCTTGAAGGCAGGTGCGGCATGGCGCTTCCCATCAAAACGGCGTGAGCGCCGTGACCGAGCGCACAGCTAAAAAACACCAGAATTGTCGCGAGAACCAAAGGTGTTTTGAGTTGGCCGCGCAGAAACGGAATCATCATCAGCAGGCCGATGATGAGGTAGGACACCGAGATGAAGCCGTTTATGGCGGAAAAAACCAGCGTCTGCATGGCAAGTCGATCGAATGGAAGAATAAAAAACCTAAACGTCAGCCTGCACCCTCAAACTGCGGGATTACTTCGAGTTCTACACCCTGATTTTGTAGCGCTGTGGTTTATGCACAGTAGAAAAGTAGTATAAATCACTTTCTTGCCTCCGTGATTCCTCTTGAGGCGAAATCTTTATCCGACGATTGGCGTAAATTCCCTGATGGGCTTAAGGATTTCGCGATCGTGAAGATTCAACACCTATGGGAAGATACGTACAATTTTGGCAGGAGCAGTTGCCAAGCCGCCTCTTCCGCTAGGTGAAATAGCAGTTCATCTCTTGATCTGGCAGCGGTTCAATCCAGCGGATCGATCGCCTGCACCTGCAACTCGAATGCAAAGTGCGACTGCGCTCCAGCCGTTTTGAGCGTTCCTGAAATGGGCGCAGTTTGCCGAGGCGAAGGACTCGCACACAAAGCCACATGGCGATCGCTGACGGCCAAACCCTGCGTCGGGTCATAGCCGCGCCAGCCTGCACCGGGAAGATACACTTCTGCCCAGGCATGGAGGTCGCGATCGATTTGGTCGCGGTCGCCTTCCTGATAGCCGCTGACAAATCGAGCCGCAAGGTTGATCGATCGACACACCTCGCAGAACAAAACCGCAAAATCTCGACAGGAACCGCGCTGCGATCGCCAAGTCACCCCGGCAGGCCAAGGATCGCCGCTTTCGCGCAGTTCATACCGACAGGTTTGGTAGATGCGCTGGTTGAGTTCGCTCAAAAAGGCGACCGTGTTGCCTCCCGTTGCCTGAAAGATGTCTTGTGCCAGTTCGATCGCAGCCGGATCGACCGCGCCCCAATCGCCTGTCAGATAGGGCTGAAGCTGAATTGCCAGCGAAGTCGGATAGTCGATCGGCAAATTGGTCGCCCAAGGCTCCAGCAGAAAATCAAACGGATTGGTGCGAAAGGTTTCGACTTCCGAAGTCGCCGTAATCGTCAGCGACTCGATCGCCTCCCCAAACGAGATTTGCGTCACGTTGTTGCCATCCAGATCGAGATTTTCAATTAGACGGGTAGGTCGGGGATCGATCGCCCAGGTGAACGATTGCACCTGCTGCGCGGCATCATAGCGGGGTCGCAGCCGAAGGATGTGCGGCGAGAGGAGGACGGGAGCGCTGTAAGTGTAGGTCGATCGGTGTTGGATTTTGTAACGCAAGGAGAGGAGGGGAGGTAGAGACGCGAGATCTCGCGTCTTTACGGGGTGAG
>JAAUTJ010000493.1 GCA_012031475.1 Leptolyngbyaceae cyanobacterium SM1_3_5
CCGTTGTGTTTGAAAGCTTTGCTGCAAGTCGGTGGCCGGATTCGCGCCATCCCCAATGTCGATCGCGTATCCGGTGTGGTGTTCGCTGTAGCCCGGAGGCGCACTGACCACTGCCCGCTGCTGCACCTGCTGTCCGCGTTCGGCCTTCACCTCAAAGAAAATATGCTCCTGTTCAGCCGTCGATCGAAACCCGGAGATTGGCCGGAGCGCCACGCCTTGCGCGTTCGCCGCTTTCACCATTTCGACAAACCGCGTCGCAGCGGGCTGACGAAGCTTGATGCTGCCATCTGACACGATCGCCGCTAGCGAGGAAGCAGGCGCTTGAGCGTAGGGAAAATGTCCGAGCAGTGAGGGGGCGGGAGTCGGGCTGGGCACAGGCGAGACGGCGAGACGATCGGCAGAAGAGTCTAGTCCAGCCACCGCAGGAGAAGCGGGACGATCGATCGCAGACGGATTAGACAATGTGGACAATTGCATCTGCTGCCAAACGACCAACCCCAAAGCCGCCGCGCTCAACAGCACTGCTCCCCACAAAAAGCCCGGACGCAGCAGACGCGGCGCAGTCGATACAGGAACAGTTGAAACAGGAACAGTCGGCTCGGCTCGGAGCGCTTCGGGGATGTCTTCACCGCGCAGAAAAGCAGGCTGGGACGGTTTTTCAGGGCGATCGCGAGCTTGCGGGACGGTATCGATCGAATCTACAAACTTATTCTGCACACGGCAACCTCGTCTTGACTCACGCTACTTTGTGTCGCCACCCCTTTGTGATTGTAGACTGAGGCAGACCAGGCTTGCGGGTCTGTTCGTCCTTTCCATTCTGTCGCATGTCGGGTCTAGGGGTAAATTTGCTCAGGCTGTATGCTCCGCTGATTGGCTGGGTAGGCTTGGGCGCAGTGCTGGGCTGGCAACTGCCGCCGCGCATTCCGGCTGTTCTCGGTAAATTTTTGTTTTGGATTGGCGTCCCGTTGAGCATCATCGGCTTTTTGCAGCAGGCCGATCTGGATGCGGACCTGTGGATCGCGCCGATCGTCGCCTGGATTGCGATCGCCCTGAGCGCCTGTTTTGCTTGGTTGTGGCTGAGGCGATCGCCCCTGAACAAACCTGCACAGGGAAGCTTTCTGCTGTCGGCGATGATTGGCAATACGGGCTATTTGGGCTATCCCGTCGTGCTGGCCTTGGTGGGAGAAAAGTTTTTTGCCTGGGCGGTTTTGTATGACACGATCGGCAGCACACTGGGCGCTTACGGACTGGGTGCAGCCTTAGCCGCTCGCTTTGGCAGCAAAAGCCGCAACGCCAGCGAATTTCTGCTCGCGATCGCTAAAAATCCGGCCTTGTGGAGCTTTTGGATTGGCTTGGGTTTGCGATCGATCGCCCTTCCCGCTGAAGTCACCAACCTGCTGCGCGGCTGTGCCTGGACGATGATTGCGATCGCCCTACTGCTGCTGGGAATGCGCCTGAGTCAAATTCCCTCTGGCCTCAGCTTTCACAGTGCTGCCGTCAGCTTGAGTATCAAAATGCTGATTGTGCCCTTACTGATTGGGTCAGCACTCCCCTATTTTGGCATTCACGGCGCACCGCAGCTTGTCCTGGTTTTGCAAATCGCCATGCCGCCCGCGTTTGCCACGCTGGTCTTGACCGAAGCGTATGATCTCGATCGCGAACTAACGGTGACGCTTTGGCGATCGGCTCAATTTTGCTGCTGCTGCTGCTTCCGGTTTGGCTGTGGCTCTTTTCCGTCGAGACATGACAAAGCTGCTCAGCTATCAAAACTGAGTGAGAAATCTGCGGATGGCCGGATGAAGAAGCGATCGACGAATCGATCGCTTCTTCATCCGACCCAGTTGACATCGCCATCAGTCGATTTCACCGAGGGCAGCGGCTTTGAAATTGGCACCTCTCGGCGCACCAGTCGATCGGGCGTTTGGGTCGGGCGGGCAGGCTCGATCGGAGGCAGGTCGGGCGGAGGAACGCGATCGGCTTCGGCCTGCTGGCGGCGATCGGGCACGACGAGCTTTTTCATAAAGTAGTCGATCGTTTGCTGCTTAACCCAGCCGCGAGTTGCCAAAATTTCGCCAAACTTCATGGGAGAGCCTTGCTGCTTGGCAAGGTTTTGGTCGTTGAGGGCGACGTGAATTTGCGCTTCGCTGAGCAGGCCAGCTTCAACCAGATAGTCACCGAGCCGTTTGCGAGCTTGTCGATTGCCAGCTTGCGAGGCGGCCTGTTGGTGCGCCTTGCCAATAACGGATACTTTAGAAACTGGATTGCGATCGATTCTGTCTCGCATGGCTCACTCCGAAAATCCGCTTGAAAATGGAATTAAAGCTGCTTGTAGTGCTTGAGCGGTATGGCACTGCATTAAGTTGGTAGGACGACACAGACTGTCAAGAGAGATCGATCGCTAGGACAAACTGGCTGTTAAGACAGCAAAGCGCCGAGCCGCAGCCAAGCACTTTTCGATCGCATCTTTAGTCAAGCTATGTTCGCCAAAATCAGCCCTCCGAGTTGCTTCTAGCTTCTGCTTTCTAGGAAACTGACGGAGTTTGGGTACGGTACTTTACATGCCAGGCTGTGGTTTCACGCACTCTAGGCTGTGGTTTTACATAGTATAGCAACTAATTCATCGAAGCTTTACCTAAATTAACCCGCGATGGGGCATCATGTTTAGCTTTGAGGAGCGACAACCTGAGCGCCATGACTGCGGGGATCTGCCGAGCCGCTAGATTCGATCGGCACTTCGACTTGTGACGTTTGGCCGTTAACTTGCAGATGCGGCAGCGGTCGATCGGCAATCAGTGCCTCAAGGTTGTCTGCAACAATGCTGCGTGGCTGTTCGCCAACCGAACTGGCGATCGATTCGCCTTTGCCATTCAAAAAGACAAAGTGGGGAATGCCATCCACGCGATAGTGCAGCATTTCCGGCAACCACTTGGAGTTATCCACATTCAGCATCACGAAGTTGACGCGATCGTCATACTCCTGCTTCAGCGCATACAGATCGGGAGCCATCGCCTGACAGGACGTACACCAGTTGGCGTAGAACTCCATTAAGGTCGGGTTGCCGTTGGCGAGTGCGGTTTCCAGCGGCATTGCAGACTCCGCCATTGCGGTCAGGGAACTGGCGTTGGTCTTGGAGTTTAGGCCAAAGAAGACCGAAACGCTCAGGCCGATCGCCACCAACACAATGATCAAGTTCCGCAGGCGCGCCGCTACCCCGGTCGAAGTTACTTCAGTCGAATCCGAACCAGCCGTCATAAGGTGAATTGCGTAGAATAAACAAATGCTGTCTATATAGTGTAGCGATCTGTAAGCGACTGTGAAAAAGCGCGTCACTCTGATTTTTCCGAAGCGATCGGTTCACATGCCGATTACCTATCGGCTGGCAAAAGATTTCAACGTCGCGGCCAACATCATTCGCGCTCAGGTCGCGCCGAATCAAATTGGTACGCTGGTCGTGGAACTGTCGGGCGACATCGATCAGCTTGACGCTGCCTTGGAGTGGATGCAGTCGCAAAATATCGGCGTTTCGCTGGCGAGTCGCGAAATTGTCATTGATGAAGAAATTTGCGTCGATTGCGGTTTATGCACGGGCGTTTGTCCGACTGAAGCGCTGACGCTGCATCCGCAAACCTTTCAACTGACGTTTACGCGATCGCGCTGTGTCGTCTGTGAACAGTGCATTCCCACCTGTCCGGTTCAGGCAATTTCAACCAATCTTTAGCAGCAGCAAGGCGTGAGGGCGATCGAACATGAGCGCAGCAGTGATCACAGCCAAATGGACGATCGAGGACTATCACCGCATGATTGACGCGGGCATTCTTAACGATCGCCACGTTGAGCTATTGAACGGAGAAATTGTTGAAATGCCGCCAGAAGGTACGTCCCATGCTGCTTACTCGCAAAACGCAGCGGACTACCTGCGATCGCTGCTGGGCAGTCGCGTCCGCATTCGCGAGGCCAAACCTATCACCCTGCCGCCGAACGATTCGGAACCAGAGCCAGACATCGCAATCGTTGCGCCGCACCCGATCGCGGTGTATGTGCAGCATCACCCGTATCCTGAAGACATCTTCTGGCTGATTGAATACTCGGATTCGAGCTTGAAAAAAGATATGGAAATAAAGCCCCAAACCTATGCAGCGGCGGGCATTCGCGAGTATTGGGTAATCAATCTGAAGGTAAAAGAGCTAATTGTGTTTCGATCCCGCAGGGCTGCCGGAACGGACTCGCGCAGGGCTGCCGGAACGGACTCGCGCAGCGCAGCGGGAACGGAATCACCTACGCCAACGGGCTACCAGTCCAAGCAGACTTTCACATCGGGTAGCATCAGTCCGCTGGCCTTTCCAGATGTCTCAGTTTCGGTGCAGCAGTTGTTTAGCTAAGAGGGCAGCCGACACCCGACACCCCGCTAAAAACCTGCTCGATCGCACAATCAAGCAGGGG